>JASBUE010000017.1 GCA_030148045.1 Candidatus Tenderia sp. | reverse complement strand
AAAGCGAACTGGACGCCAGCAGCTGCGAAGTGTTGCTGGGTGAAAAACCGGTGCATGAGGTGGTGGTGCGGGCCGAGCAGGCCGGTTACGATCTGATCCCCGCCAACGCCGACGTGACCGCGGCCGAGGTGCGGCTGATGGATATGGCCAGCCGCGACGGACAGCTGCGCCGGGCGCTGGCGGAGATCCGTCAGGGCTATGACTATATTCTCATCGACTGCCCCCCCGCGCTCAACATGCTGACGGTCAACGCCCTGGTGGCGGCCCAGTCGGTGCTCATCCCCATGCAGTGCGAATACTACGCCCTGGAGGGCCTGACCGCCCTGCTGGAGACCATCGAGCAGATCCGCGAGACCAGCAATCCGGCGCTGCAGATCGAGGGCCTGCTGCGCACCATGTACGATGCGCGTAACAACCTGGCCAACGATGTCTCCGAGCAGCTCACCTATCACTTCGGCGATAAGGTCTACCGCACCGTCATTCCGCGCAACATCCGCCTCGCCGAGGCTCCCAGTCACGGCCTGCCGGTGATGACCTACGACAAGGGTTGCGCCGGCAGCCTGGCCTACCTGGCCCTGGCCGGTGAAATCCTTCGTAAGGAACAGCGCGGCGAGTTGGCGCAGGCGGCGGTTTAACCATAACTTAAACTTAGAGAGAAACTCAAAGGACGATGGCGGCAAAAAAACGAGGTTTGGGGCGTGGCTTGAATGAGTTGCTGGCCGGTTCAAAACCGGCTGCGGCCTCCGCGAACACGGGGGCGGTTGCATCGGAATCGGAAAGGGATGCACTGAAAAACCTGCCGGTGGATCTGATGCAGCGCGGCAAATATCAGCCGCGTGTGGACATGCATCCCGAGACCCTGCAGGATCTGGCCGATTCCATCAAGGCCCAGGGCGTAGTGCAACCCATCGTGGTGCGCCCCGTCGGCGACAAACGCTACGAGATCATTGCTGGCGAGCGGCGCTGGCGCGCCGCGCAGATGGCCGGCCTGCAGGACGTGCCCTGCGTGGTGCGCGACGTGCCGGACCAGGCCGCCATGGCCATGGCCTTGATCGAGAACATCCAGCGCGAAAATCTCAACCCCATGGAGGATGCCCGCGCCCTGCAGCGTTTGATCCAGGAATTCGAACTGACCCACCAGCAGACCGCCGCGGCCGTCGGCCGTTCGCGCGCCGCCGTTTCCAATCTGCTGCGCCTGTTGGAATTGGACGAGGATGTGCGCACCTTGGTCGAACACGGTGACCTGGAAATGGGCCATGCCCGCGCCCTGCTCGCACTGCAGGGCGAGGCGCAACGCGAGGCGGCGCGCCAGGTCGTTGCCCAGGGGCTATCCGTGCGCGAGACCGAGCGCCTGGTCAAGCGTCAACAGGAGCGGCCACAGAGTAAGAAGGCTGCAAAGCCGGCGGCGGACCCCAATGTCCGGCGGCTGGAGGATGAGTTGTCGGACAAGCTGGCCGCCAAGGTGAATATCCAGCACGGCAACAAAGGGAAGGGCAAGGTCGTCATCCACTATAACAGCCTCGACGAGCTGGACGGCATCCTCGCCCAGATGGGGAGGTCCGAATAGTATTACCCGCCCGAGTTTTATTTGACCCCGCCGGCGCGATTTTTTATACTTCGCGGCGTTTTGGTTGCGTATGAGGGTTGCGGCCACGTGTTGACGCGGGCTATACTCACGCGCCGTTAAGGGGGCAGGGGTCCGGCTATGCAAAAGAACAAAGGCGCCGGATTGCTCTTAATCGGTGTGGGGACCCATCTGACCGCGATGATCGCAGCCGGTTTCATTCTGGGTTACGGCTTGGATTATTTGATCGGTACCACGCCCCTGTTCATGATCTTGTTCGGCATCCTGGGTTTTGTCGGCGGCATCCTCAAGGCCTACAAGATGCTAATTAGGTTTTATTGACGTGGATATCGCCATACGCCAGGTGCAGGCCAAGGCCAGAAAGGTGGTTGTGCTGCAGCTGATTATCGCTGCACTGAGCGCGGCGATATTCGCAGTAATACAAGACGGCTGGTCGGCGCTCTCCGCCTTGTATGGCGGGCTCACCAGCCTGGCTGTCTCCTGGCTGTTGCGGCGCGGCGTTCTGAAAGCGAACGAGATCGCGCGCGACGATCCCAAAAGGGGAATGACAGCGCTTTACGTCGGTGCCGTGCAACGCTTTGTGCTGGTACTGGCCCTGCTGGGTTTGGGGCTCGGCCTGTTGCAAATGGCGCCCCTGGCGACGGTGATCGGATTTGGTAGCGCGCAGCTGGCCTATGCTGTGGTGATGCGCAACGGTGCGCATCCCGCCAGCCGCTAAAAGAATTTAATAAATTTACGGGAGATAGAGTCTTGGCAGCAGATAATTCAGGTGGCGGTTCAGTCGCGTATATCCAACACCATTTGACCAATCTCTGTGTCGGTGACTGTGATCCTGTCACCCATCAGGCCGCCGGTTTCTGGGCGTTTCACCTCGATACCATCTTTTTCAGTGTGCTGCTCGGCGCCCTGATCGTGTTCGTCAGCTGGCGCCTGGGGCGCAATCTGCAGAGCGACACCCCGTCCGGGTTCCAGAACGCTATCGAGACCATCATCGAGTTCGTCAGCCAGCAGGTGAAGGACACCTTCCCCGGCCACAATCCTTTGATCGCACCGCTGGCCCTGACCATTTTCGTCTGGGTCTGGCTGATGAACTTCATGGATCTGATACCGGTCGATCTGTTGCCGGTGATCGCCGGCTGGTTCGGCATCAACTACCTCAAGGTGGTGCCGACCACCGATTTGAACGCCACCCTGGCCATGTCCTTGACCGTGTTTGCCCTGATTATCTTCTACAACATCAAGGTCAAGGGCGTGGGCGGGTACATGAAAATGTTTCTGTTCCATCCCTTCGGCAAATTTTTTGTGCCGGTGAACATTGTGATGACGCTGATTGAAGAACTGGCCAAGCCTTTGAGCCTGGCACTGCGTCTGTTCGGAAACCTGTTTGCCGGTGAGTTGGTGTTCCTCTTGATCGCCCTGATCGGTGGCACAATGGCGGTGGGTCTGGCGGCGGCCTTCTGGTTGCCCTTGCAAGTGCTGTTGGATCTTGGTTGGTTGATCTTCCACTTGTTGGTCATCACGCTGCAGGCGTTCATATTCATGGTGTTGACCATCGTCTATCTGGGAATGGCGCACACCGATGAGGAACACTGATCCCGGCGGCGGCCGGTAGGAATTGGTTTTAGGTTTTTATTTTTTAAATTTCATAAATAAGGAGAGTATCAAATGACTGCTGATATGGTCGCAATGATCTATGCTTACACCGCTGTGGGTGTTGGTGTTATTTTGGCCGCTGCCGGTCTGGGTTCAGCCATCGGCTGGGGCTTGATCTGTGCCAAGACCCTGGAAGGGATTGCGCGTCAGCCTGAAATGCGTCCCGCCCTGATGACCAACATGTTCATCTTCGCCGGTCTGATGGAGTCATTTCCCTTTATCATCCTGGCTTTCGCCATGTGGTTCCTGTTCGCTAACCCGTTCGTTGGCGCGCTGGCATCCGCTATCGCCACTATTGGTTAATATAAAGAACACCACGTCTCTTAACTAACTAATAGAAACCAGGGGATAGACCAGTGAATATTACAGCGACCCTACTTGCACAGATCGTCGCCTTCGTGGCACTGATCTGGTTTGTAAACAAGTTCCTATGGGGTCCTTTGAGCGGCATGCTGGAAGCCCGTCAGAAGCGAATCGCTGACGGTCTTGCCGCCGCGGAAAAGGGCAAGCATGAACTGGAGCTGGCGGAAAAGCGAGCGACCGATGCACTGAAAGACGCCAAGGCCCAGGCTGCCGAGCTCCTGGCCCAAGCCGAACGGCGCGGCAACGAGATCGTCGAGGAAGCGAAGGCCAAAGCGCGCGAAGAAGGTGACCGCATCGTGGCCGCAGCAAACGCAGAAATCGAACAAGAGGTAAACCGCGCCAAGGAAGAGATTCGTGGCAAGGTTGCCGAGGTGTCTGTCGCTGCCGCCGCCAAGATCATCGGCCGTGAAATAGACGCCAAGGCACACGACAAACTAATCAAAGATTTGGCTACCCAGATTTAATCCTGACTATGGCAGAAAAAATCACAATTGCACGCCCCTATGCGCAGGCGATGTTCGACAGCGCAAAAGAAAAGGGAACAATGGAAAAGGTCGCAGAGGCGCTGCAAATCGCCGCCGCCGCCGTATCCGACCCTGCGCTTGCCGCCATGATCGGCAATCCCGACGTGGCGGATGACAAGATCATCGCTTTGTTGACCGATCTTTGCGGCGACCGCGCCAGCAATGAGGTCGGGAATTTCTTCAAGCTGCTGGCCGAGTACGATCGGCTAGCGGTCTTGCCTGAAATCGCCAAGCTTTTTGAAAGCTATCGCGCCGAGGAAGAGAGTACGGTTGAGGCCGAAGTGATTTCGGCCGCCGAACTGAGCGATGCGCAGAAGACCAATATCGCCAAAGGCTTGAAAAAGCGTTTGGGGCGCGAAGTCACCTTGCACTGCAAGGTCGACGAGAACCTGATAGGCGGTGCAATTATTCGGGCAGGAGATCTGGTGATAGACGGGTCGATCACGAGCCAGCTGACCAAGCTCGGCCACGCGTTGTCCCGCTAACGTCTTATAGAGGATAGGCATATGCAACTTAATGCAGCTGAAATTAGTGAACTGATAAAAAAGCGCATCGACAAATTTGAAGTCGTTACCGAAGCGCGAACTGAAGGTACCGTAGTCAGCCTGACTGACGGTATCGCCCGCATCCACGGCCTGGCCGATGTCATGTACGGTGAGATGATCGAGTTTCCCGGCAATACCTACGGTATGGCCCTGAACCTTGAGCGCGATTCAGTCGGCGCGGTAATCCTGGGTCCGTACCAGCACATCTCGGAGGGCGACAAGGTCAAGTGTACCGGTCGCATCCTGGAGGTGCCGGTCGGTGAGGGGCTGCTCGGTCGCGTCGTCGACGCGCTGGGTAATCCCATCGACGGTAAGGGCCCCGCCGAGACCTCGGCCACGCTGCCGATCGAGCGCATCGCCCCCGGCGTCATCGCGCGCCAATCGGTCGATCAGCCGGTTCAGACCGGTCTCAAGTCCATCGACGCCATGGTGCCCATCGGTCGCGGTCAGCGTGAGCTGATCATCGGTGACCGTCAGATCGGTAAATCTGCACTGGCGATCGACACGATCATCAACCAGAAAAACAGCGGCATTAAGTGTATTTATGTCGCCATCGGTCAAAAGCAATCTTCTGTCGCTAACGTCGTACGTAAGCTGGAAGAACATGGCGCGATGGATCACACCATCATCGTTGTGGCGTCTGCGTCTGATCCTGCTTCGATGCAGTTCATCGCACCGTTCACCGGTTGCACCATGGGTGAATACTTCCGTGATCGCG
>JASBUE010000304.1 GCA_030148045.1 Candidatus Tenderia sp. | reverse complement strand
GGAAGTCCCGCTGCTCATCAGTTACTACCGGATAGCCGAATTTTTCATATTCAGCCAGGTTGCGATTGGCGCTGATGAGGATGGTATCGACCTGGGATTCGATGCGTTCGATGACATGCCGTATCAGTGGCTTGCCGTTGAGTTCGAGCAAGCCTTTGTCTTCGCCGCCCATGCGTTGGGCGCGGCCGCCGGCGAGGATGACTGCAGTGATCGCTGCGGTTGCCATTGGCTATATGAGTTCGCTGAAGGGATAGAAATCCAGCGTGGTGCCCTGGCCCACTTGCAGAAAGGCGGGGATGTGCACCAGTCCGTCGCCATGCAGTAACGGCATCAGGGAGGCGGAGTTTTGATTGGGCACCAGCCTGGCCTTCAACTCTTCGCCGTGTTCGAGCACGGCGCTGCGGAAGGTGTCGCGTTTCTCCGGCGTGTCGTTCTGAAAATCGGCGTGGACGACGAGGTGGCGCGGTTTGACCTGCTCCATGCCCTGACAGGCGAGCAGATAGGGACGGGCCAGCAGGCAGAAGGCGACGAAGCAGGAAACCGGGTTGCCGGGCAGACCTAGGAAGGGTGTTTCATTGATGATCCGGCCGAAGGCGAAGGGTTTGCCCGGTTTGATGCGTACGCGCCAGAGTTGCAGTTGTCCCAGCGCTTCGACGGCGGCGCGGATGTGATCTTCCTCACCCACCGATACGCCGCCGGTGGTGATAACCACGTCGGCGGCCTCGGCGGCCTGTTGCAGGATCGCCTGGCTTTGCGCCAGGGTGTCGGCCAGGGTATCGAAGTCGAGCACCCGGCAACCGCATTTTTCCAGCAGCGCCCGCACGGTGAAATAGTTGCTATTGTAGATCTGCCCCGCCTGCAGTGGCTGGCCGGGCATCACCAGTTCGTTGCCGGAGGTGATCAGTGCCACGTTTAATTGGCGGTGGACCTCGATGCGGTCCATACCCTGGCTGGCGGCGATACCAAGGTGGAATGGTTCGAGACGCCGGCCAGCGGGACAGAGTGTGTCGCCGGCACGGAAGTTTTCGCCATGCCAAAGGATGTTCCGCTTCGCCTCGACATCGCGGGGCAGGGTGACCTGGTTATCCTGTTCGTCGCACTGTTCCTGTATTACCACTGTATTCGCCCCGGCTGGCAGCGGTGCGCCGGTGAAGATGCGCGCCGCCGTTTTTTTCTTTAACGGTTTTGCCGTATCACCCGCTGCAATGCGTTGCGTGATGGGCAGGGTGGTGGTGCCGTTTGGACGCAGATCGGCGCTGTCGATGGCGTAGCCGTCCATCATGGCGGTGTCGAAGGCGGGGGAATCGAATCGTGCTGTCAGCGCCTTGGTCAGCACGCGGCCATTGGCCTCGGCGAGTGGGATGGTTTCCATGCCGCTGCGCTTGGCGTGGCCGAGGATCTGTTCCTGCGCACTATCGAGATCGATCAGGCCGGGGGTATCACAGTGGTCGGTGGTCATGACAAGTATGTTAGCGCTCTTGCCGGATCCTGGGAAACAGCTCGACAAAATTGCAGGGCCGGTTGCGGCTGTCCAGTTGCTGTTTGAGGATTCTTTCCCAGGCGGTGCGGCAGGCGTTCACCGAACCGGGCAGGCAGAAAATGAAGCTGCCATTGGCCACCCCGGCCAGGGCGCGCGATTGCAATGCCGACATGCCGATCTCGGCAACGGAGACCTGTCGGAACAGTTCACCGAAGCCGGGGATCTCCTTGTCCAGCAATGGCAGCACCGCCTCGGGGGTAATGTCCCGGTCGGCGAAGCCGGTGCCGCCGGTGGTGATGATGATCCTGACGCCGGGGTCGGCGATCCACCGCGAGAGCAGGGCGCGGATGCGGTATTTATGGTCTGGCAGGATCTGTTTGTCGCACAGCCGGTGTCCCGCCTGTTGCAGCGCCTCCACCAGATAATGTCCGGATTTGTCGGTTGCTTCCGTGCGTGTATCGGAGACGGTGAGAACTGCAATTGTTTGCGGACTGAATTCGTTGGTAATGGCTTTGCTCATCGGCAACGTACGGCTCTCGGTTACAGAAGGGATGCGAAGCAAGAGGGCATTATAGCAGCCGCCTTGATGTCCACAATGCATTATCCAGCGCCTGTTGTGGTCAAGCTAATCCGGTCACCTTCCCCGGACAGATATGAACTGTCCGGAGAGTCTTTTTTGTGCATAACAGGCCGTGGCTCTGCATTGAAGTGGTGAATGATGACCGGACGGTCGCGCAGGGAGGTGTAATGTTTGGCGTAACTTTCTGTTTTATAGACGGGTATGAAATGTGGAACGGTTTTTGCCCGTATGATCAACGGGGTCTCGGCGCGGTTTAGAGCAGTGGGTCGTGTATGAGTGCAAAACTGATGTTGGTTTGTCAATCGGAAGAACGTCGGACGCTGATGAAAGCGGCGGCCGAAGCGGGCGGCTATGAGGCGGTGGCCTGTGTGGCGCTGGACGCGGATCTGCAACGGACGCTGTTGGCCGTGCAGGCCGATGTGATTGTGCTGGATGTGGAGGGGCCGGATGAAGCGTTGCTGGTGCGATTGCATGAACTCGGTCAACGGCATCCCAGACCGATAGTGATGTTCGCCCAACGGGGTGACCGGCAGAGTATCAGTGACGCGGCCAGTGCCGGCGTCATCTCCTATGTGGTGGACGGTCTGTCGCCGCAGCGTTTCCTGCCCATCGTGGAAGCCGCCCTGGCCCGCTTCGAGGTGTTCCAGTCACTGCGCCGGGAGCTGCAGGAAACCAGGAGTAAACTGGAAGACCGCAAGCACATCGACAGGGCCAAGGGGATTTTGATGCGGCAGAAGAATGTCAGCGAGGACGTGGCCTACCAGGCCCTGCGCAAGCTGGCGATGGACCGGAATATCCGGATGGGGGAGGCGGCCTGCAACGTGATTGCCATGGCGGAGCTGTTCGACTGACAGTGGTTTGTTGTGCAGGGATACGCACGTTCAGGGTGCAATATAACACGTATTGTTGCGCTTTTATAGCGCGAAAATCATGCCGGCTTCCCAAACGGCGGCGATAGAGTTAGAAAGCATACAGAAGAAAAATGTGGTACAAGTTTTGCGGATTTAATAATGACTGATGAACCGGATGGCCAAGGGCGGCCAGCCGGTTAGACTTAGAGAAACCGAAGTTTGGGCAATGGCGTCCACCTGCTTCGCAGTGGTTTTTGCTGCCGGCGTGTGGACGCTTTTTTATGTGGTAACACTTAAAGAAGGAAAGACAAATGAAACAAATAAATGTTCTGGGGATTCGGAATCATGTGCCCGCACTGTTGGTGTCGGCTGCACTGATGGGTGGCAATACATCGACAGCCGGGGCCGCCGACCTGGCCGGGGCGGTCTCGGGTGGTGAGGCGGGGCTGGAATTGCGTTATCGTTATGAGGTCGTGGACCAAACCGGCATCACTGACAGGGCCAAGGCCTCGACCCTGCGCACCCGTCTGAACTACACCACCGGCGACTATAACGGCTTCAATGTGTTTTTGGAGTTCGACGATATCAGCGCCTTTGGCGATATCGAGTACAACGACGCCACCGGCTTGCCCAGCGCGCAAACCGGTTTTCCCGTGGTGGCGGATCCGGAAGGCACCGAGGTCAACCAGGCCAAGCTCGGTTACACCGGGGTGGCGGATACCAGCATTAGCTTCGGACGCCAGCGCATCATCTTCGACAACGCCCGCTTTATCGGTAACGTGGGCTGGCGCCAGAACGAGCAGACCTATGATGCCTTCACCGTCAGTAACACCTCGGTGGCGGACACCAGTATCGTTTACGGCTATGTCAACAATGTGAATAGTATCTTCGGTGAGGCTTCGCCCAAGGGCGATATCGATACCAAGTCCCACCTGCTCAACATTTCATATACGGGGCTTGGTGTCGGTAAGCTGACCGGCTATGGCTACCTCCTTGAATTCGTCGATACGCCCGCATCGTCCAATTCCACGTTCGGCCTTCGCTTTGTCGGTGATACAGAGATGAGTAAAGGCGTGAAGGCGCTGTATACACTGGAATTCGCCACCCAGGCAGACTACAAGGACGGTGCCTCCAACATCGATGCCGATTACAGCCTGGTCGAAGCAGGTGTGTCAGTGAGCGGCGTGAGCGTCAAGCTGGCCGTCGAAACCCTGGGCGGTGACGGCAGCTACGCCTTCAGCACGCCGCTGGCGACGTTGCACGGCCTCAACGGCTGGGCGGACAAGTTCCTGGTAACGCCGCTCAACGGCCTGGTGGACACCTATTTCAGTGTTTCCGGGAAGCTCGCGGGCGTGAAACTAGTGGGGGTCTATCACGACTTCTCCGCCGATACGGGTAGTGCCGACTACGGCACGGAGCTGGATCTGTTGGCGCTGAAGAAGTTCGGTAACTACACCGTGCTGGCGAAGTACGCCGCATACTCAGCCGATACCTTCGCCACCGATACCGACAAGATGTGGCTCATGGGTCAGGCCACGTTCTAGTCGGGTTATATCGTCGGGGCCGGGTGTCCATGCCGTTGTTGTGCACGATGTTGATACCAAACGCGTGCATGATAATGATGCAAAGAGCGCCCGGCCCTCCTTTTGTCGTTCAGGCATAGTGCGCATTCTTCGGCCAAAAACCGGGCACAATTATCTTCTTAAATAAAATATCTCTTTGGGAATAATCGCTTAGAATTTTTGGGTGGTGTTTGGCACGCCCGTTGCAACACCGCGAGCATGTTGCGCCCAATGGCGGGCGAAGACGGTTTGGCTCCACCGGCGAAATATCAACCGGTAACAAGGTCAACGGGTCGCGCAGGCCCGAGATAGGACAATGGCGTCCAGCGGCAAGACACTGATTCACCGTGTTTTGCCGATGGGCGTTTTTTTTGGAATCAAATTAACCTGGGACGGAGTAAACAGATGGCTCTCGAAAAACAATTAAACAGCAAACCTGCACGCAGCAGTTTCATAAAAAATGCTTTGGCGACGCTGTGGTCCGCCGTGATGTCCTTGAGTGTGAGCGCTGCGCTACCGGCGACGGCTCATGCAGTCGAGGATCTGGAAAAAGAAGATTTGAAATTCGGTTTCATCAAGCTGACCGATATGGCGCCCCTGGCGATCGCCTACGAGAGGGGGTTCTTCGAGGACGAGGGTTTGTATGTCACGCTGGAGGCGCAGGCCAACTGGAAGGTGTTGTTGGACGGTGTCATCACCGGCGAGCTGGACGGCGCCCACATGCTGGCCGGCCAGCCGCTTGGCGCCACCATCGGCTTCGGTACCCAGGAACATATCATCACCGCCTTTTCCATGGACCTGAACGGCAACGCCATCACCGTTTCTAACAGCGTCTGGGAAGAGATGAAACAGAATATTCCCCACGCAGACGGCAAGCCGGTACACCCCATCAAGGCCGATTATCTGAAGCCGGTGGTGGAAAAGTACAAGGCCCAAGGCAAGCCCTTCAAGATGGGTATGGTGTTTCCGGTCTCCACCCATAACTATGAGCTGCGTTACTGGCTGGCGGCCGGCGGCATCCACCCCGGTTACTATGCTCCGCACAAGGGCGACATCTCCGGCACCCTCAACGCCGATGTGTTGCTGTCTGTTACCCCGCCACCGCAGATGCCCGCCACCATGGAGGCGGGGACGATTTATGGTTACTGCGTCGGCGAGCCCTGGAACCAGCAGGCCGTGTTCATGGGCATCGGCGTGCCGGTGATCACCGACTACGA
>JASBUE010000303.1 GCA_030148045.1 Candidatus Tenderia sp. | reverse complement strand
CGGGCAAGGTGGTGCGCCAGAACAGGGCCTACCGTGAACTGCGCGAGCTCATGGAGGGGGTCGAGCCGGTGGCAAAGCTGTGGCGTCACCTGCTCAAGGACGACGCCCTGGCCTGCGAAGCGTTCAAGGATTACGAGGTTCGCTTCGATCCGGGCGGCGGCAGTGCGCCGCGTTGGTTCTCTTGCTCCTGCACGCGTGTGGACGAGGTGGATACCAGCGCCGACAGTTTTTTCGAATCGCGCAACCAAGACTACCGCCTGCTGGTGGCCAAGGACATCTCAGACATCAAAAAGGGCCAGGAGGCGGTGCGCATGAACGCCCTGCGCGCCCTGATGGCGGAAGAGGAACTGGTGCAGAGCACGCGCGAGACACTGGCCGGCGCCATCTATCAGCTGCAGGTCCCTATGAACCTGGTGGCTGCCGCCAGCAACATGATCGAACGCCGCGGCGCCTCCGTCAGCATGGACAACCTGCGCCGCGTCCTGCGCGAGGCCATGGAGGCCGGTGCCGAGGCCATGGACCGCCTGAGCGCCTGTATGCCCGAGTCCATCACCGAGGCGGTGGTGCCGGTCAATGTTAACGAGCTGATTCACGATACCCTGGCATTGAATACGCAAGAGTTTCTCGCCAACGGCATCGTCGTGGAATGGAATCCCACCGCCGTTCTGCCCAGCGTCACCGGGCGGGAACATCGCCTGCGCGGTATGTTGAACCAGCTGATCGAAAACGCCATCGACGCCATGAGCGAGCGTGGCCGGAAGCTGCGCGAACTCGCCATCACCACCAAACAGGATGACGATGATGTGATTACCATCATCATCGACGACACCGGCCCGGGCATCCCCGAGGAGAATCGCCTCCAGGTGTTTCAGCCCTTCTATACCACCAAGGGCATGAAAGGCAAGCGGGCGGGCATGGGGCTGACCATGGTGCAGGATGTGGTCAGTGAACATTCCGGTAGCATCGATATCGCCACCGCCCCCAGCGGCGGCTGTCGAACGGCGTTGACCCTCCCGTTGAAGGGCATTCCCGACGGAGGTGAGTCTTGAGTGGTATGACTTCAGAGATTGAGCGCGACATGAATACTATGCATACAGATCTTTATGCCAAAGAATTGAACGCCTTGTATGCCGTCAGCAAGGTCCTGAGTCGCTCCCTGAATCTAAATGAAACCCTTCATGGCGTATTGGAAGAGCTGCATTCGCAAGCCGGCATGGAACACGGCATGGTGACGCTGCTGGAGCCGGAAAGCGGCGAACTGCTGTTGAGCGCCGTGCAGGGTATTGCAGACAGTGCCACACTGGAAGACGTGCGCTACCGCCATGGCGAAGGCATCGTCGGCACGATTCTGCAAAAGGGCGAAGAAGTGGTTGTGGACACCGTCTCCGAAGAACCCCGTTTTCTCAGCAAGCTGGGTTTGTATGATCCATCCCTGGCCTTCATCGGTGTGCCGGTGGAGGTCGAAGACAAGCTGGTGGGCGTGCTGGCGGCGCAACCCTCCGAATCCGACCGTTCCTTTCTCAACGAGCGCGCCCGCTTTATGAAAATGGTCGCTAACCTGGTGGGGCAGGCGGTGCGCCTCTCCTGGCAGGTGGAGCAGCAGACCAAGGACCTGACCAAGGAACGCGACCGCCTCAAGCGGGCGGTGCGCAACAACTACGGCTTTTCCAATATCGTCGGTCACACCCCCACCATGCGTCGCGTCTTCGAATTGGTGCGCCAGGTGGCCAAGTGGAACACCACTGTGCTGATCCGCGGCGAATCCGGTACGGGGAAAGAGCTGATCGCCAACGCCATCCACTACAATTCGCCGCGCGCCAACGGCCCGATAGTCAAACTCAACTGTGCCGCCCTGCCGGACAACCTGTTGGAATCGGAACTGTTCGGCCATGAAAAGGGCGCCTTCACCGGCGCGGTCAACCAGCGCAAGGGGCGCTTCGAGCAGGCCAACGGCGGTACCATCTTTCTCGACGAGATCGGCGAGATCTCGGGCCAGTTCCAGGCCAAGCTGCTGCGTGTATTGCAGGAAGGCGAGTTCGAGCGGGTCGGCGGCAGCAAGACCATCAAGGTGGATGTGCGTATCATCGCCGCCACCAACCGCGATTTGGAAAGCGACGTGGAGCAAGGTGGTTTTCGCGAAGACCTCTACTATCGCCTCAATGTCATGCCTATCAACGTGCCGGCGCTGCGCGAACGCTTTGAAGACATCCCCAAACTGGCCGAGTTTTTGGCAGGCAAGATCGGTAAACAGCAGGGCCGCGAGCTGGAGATCACCGACAGCGCCGTTCGGGTGCTGATGCGCTACAATTGGCCCGGCAACGTGCGCGAACTGGAAAACTGGCTCGAACGTGCCGCCATCATGTCGGAAAACGGCGTTATCGACCGCGACGTCATCGCCGCCACCGGGCTGGAAGAGCAGATCGATGTGAGCGCCCCCGCGGCGGCGACACAAAACAACGTCGACTTGAACGATCCCGAGCTGGACGAACGTGAACGCGTCATCGCCGCCCTGGAACAGGCCGGTTGGGTCCAGGCCAAGGCCGCCCGGCTGCTGGACATGACCCCACGGCAGATCGCCTATCGCATCAAAACGCTCAATATCCGGGTGAAGCAGTTTTGAAGAAGAGCCGTCATGTCAAAGATCATCCAGTTCCCCGTCCAGCAGAAACAGAACAAATCCGATCTGGAGGTGGTGATCGACAAGGCCCTGAGCAAGGTCCCTGGGAAAGACCGGGAAAAACTCAAATTCCAGCTCATCAAAACCATCGACAGCTACGACACCTTTTTCACCGAGTGGTCCCTGAGTGTCCCCAAAGAGGGCAGTGAGGATCTGAAAAAGCAGCTCTATGGCATTGCCCACCAGGAGCATGCGCGCAAGATGAGTATGTTGGCGGATATCATCAAGCTAAAGATCCAGGTGCTGGTGGCTGAATACCAGCGGCGGTAACGGATTATCATTGCAGAGGTTGCGAAGCAACACGGCTGCGCCGCGCTGTTATACCCGGCGGATTCAGCTCGATAGCCGCAACAATCTCACTATTCACTCACGTGCAGTTCCAGTGTTGCATTAACCACAATCCCCCCGCCATTGTTGGTAGCCTTCCTTACAATCCCTCCGGATAGAAAATTTAACCAATTGATAGATAAAAATAATTCCTTGCCTATAAAAGCAGGCACGCCGTTTGCAACCTCCTGTTTCGTACGTGCCGCCTGGGTGGCCCTTACCACACACAAGCCTTATGTGGAGGAATAAGAATATGGATTTGACGGTTCTGAATGATACTGTGGCCGGGGCGGCGGCGTCGAAGGGCGGCTGCTCGGCGGGTTCCTGCGGTTCGACTGATGATCAGGTGTCTCAACTGCCTGAGCATATCAGAGAGAAGGTGCACAACCATCCCTGCTATTCGGAAGAGGCGCATCACTACTTCGCCCGTATGCACGTGGCGGTGGCGCCGGCCTGCAACATTCAGTGCCATTACTGTAACCGTAAATATGACTGCGCCAACGAGTCGCGCCCGGGTGTGGTCTCCGAGCTGTTGACGCCGGATCAGGCGGTGAAGAAGACCATGGCGGTGGCGGCCAATATTCCGCAGATGACCGTGCTCGGCATCGCCGGCCCCGGCGATCCGCTGGCCAATCCTGAGCGCACCTTCGAGACCTTCCGCCAGTTGTCCGAGAAGGCGCCGGACATTAAGCTGTGCGTCTCCACCAACGGTCTGGCCCTGCCGGACGCGGTGGAGGAGTTGTCCAAGCACAACATCGACCATGTCACCATCACCATCAATACGGTCGATCCCGAGATCGGCGCCAAGATCTATCCCTGGGTGTTTTGGGAAAACCGCCGTATCCGCGGCAAGAAGGGCGCCAGGATCCTGATCGAGCAGCAGCAGAAGGGGCTGGAGATGCTCATCGAGAAGGGCATCCTGGTCAAGGTGAATTCTGTTTTGATCCCCGGCGTCAACGACGAACACCTGAAAGAGGTGAGCAAGGTGGTCAAATCCAAGGGCGCCTTCCTGCATAACGTGATGCCGCTCATCGCCGAGGCCGAGCACGGCACCTTTTACGGTGTCATGGGGCAGCGTTCGCCCAGTGCCGCCGAGTTGCAGGATCTGCAGGACGCCTGCGCCGGTGACATGAACATGATGCGCCACTGCCGTCAGTGCCGTGCCGACGCGGTGGGCCTGCTGTGCGAGGACCGTGGTGAGGAGTTCACCATGGACAAGATCGAAAACATGGATATCGACTACGCCGCCGCCATGGAGATGCGCAGGAAGGTCCACGACGGCATCGCCGAGGAGCTGAAGGCCAAGGAGGAAGCCAAAAAGCAGAACGTGGTACAGCTGGAGACCGGCAAGCATTATCGTCCTGTGCTCATGGCCGTGGCCACCAGCGGTGGTGGCATGATCAATCAGCACTTCGGCCATGCGCGTGAGTTTCTGGTTTATGAGGCTTCTTCAGAGGGAGTACGTTTTATCTCGCACCGCAAGGCGGATCAGTATTGCGAAGGCGATGTGAGCTGCGGCGACGGTGAAACCGTGTTGCAGCGCACCGTCCGCACCCTGGAAGGCTGTGAGGCCGTGCTGTGCTCCAAGGTAGGGTTCGAGCCCTGGAGCATGCTGGAAGCGGCGGGCATTATACCCAACAACGATTATCCCATGGAGCCCATCGAAGAGGCGGTGATGAAACACTACCAGAAGATGATCGAGGAAGGGCTGCTGGACGAGGTGAGTGACGAACAGCAGCTTCGAGTGGGGGACTAAGCACCATGGCATTGAAGATTATCGAAAGCTGCGTCAACTGCTGGGCCTGTGAACCCTTGTGCCCAAGCAAGGCCATCTATGAGGCCAAGCCCCACTTCATGATCGATCCCAAGAAGTGTAGCGAGTGCGAAGGGGATCATGCCGATCCACAGTGCGCCACTATTTGCCCCATCGAGGGGGCGATTCTGGATTCATTCGGTGAGACGCTGAATCCGCCGGGCTCGCTGACCGGAATTCCACCGGAAAGGTTGGAAGCGGCCATGGCGGAGATTCAGGCGCGCTGATTGCGAATCCGCCTGAAGGCCAGAGGCGTCATAGACTTGTTCAGAGGCCCCTTTATGGTGCAGATCGTCTTCTATGAAAAGCCTGGGTGCATCAATAACACCCGTCAGAAGCAGCTGCTTGTCGGGGCCGGGCATGAGGTGGATGCCCGCAACCTGCTCACCACCGCATGGACGATCGAGACCTTACGCCCCTTTTTTCAAGGGCTTGATGTCGCCGACTGGTTCAACAGGAGCGCCCCGGCGGTGAAGTCGGGCGAGGTGGTCCCCGCCGCCCTGGATGCCGATGCAGCCTTGGCATTAATTCTGCAGGACCCTTTGCTGATACGGCGGCCCCTGATGCTGATTGAGGACGGCTATTACGCCGGCTTTGATGCCGGGCGTTTGAATGCATTGATTGGCCTGGCCCCGATAGAGGGGGCCGAAGACCTGGAAAGCTGCCCACGCGGCCATCCACAAAACAGTTGTTCTGATGGCTAACGTTATGGTTCGGTTTCGGTAAAACACGGGAGGTGACTGATGATGGCAACGGCAACAGCACAAATTCTGCAGTTTCCAAATATGAATAATCTGAATCGGTTGCTGGCGAGCCGGGACGGAACCTATGCGCGTTTGATGGCGGTGGCCACGGGGGGGCGCAACAGCCACATCATCGCCTCCATGCTGGCCAACTGGAGCGTCGGCGGGTCGGCCCTGCCCGCCCGGTTGGGATTGTCGCGAGCGGCCTACCGCGCCCTGTTTGTCAGCCACTTTCCCGGTGTGCAATGGCATGAGGATCCGGCGCGTCATGGTGAGATCGATTTCGGTCGTCTGCCCGAACGTGACGACCTGGTCAAACTGATGCTCGATGCGCGCGCCGGCGTTGACGAGAGCGAGGTGTGGCTGGCCGAGATCGTTGCCGCTGCCTGCATGGGGAGGGATCACCTGTGGCAGGATTTGGGGCTGTTTTCGCGCCAGGAGCTGAGTGAGCTGATGCAGCTCAATTTTCCCGCCTTGGCGGCGCTGAACGACCGCGACATGAAGTGGAAGAAGTTTCTCTATAAGCAGTTGTGCGAACAGCAGGGTATTTATGTCTGTCGCGCGCCGTCCTGCGATGTCTGCACTGACCAGCGTGTCTGTTTCGGTCCCGAAGACTAGCCCGCATTTCTCGGTACAGAATCGTGC
Organism: Candidatus Tenderia sp.; assembly: GCA_030148045.1. Taxonomy (GTDB): domain Bacteria; phylum Pseudomonadota; class Gammaproteobacteria; order Tenderiales; family Tenderiaceae; genus Tenderia. The sequence goes on along the minus strand of JASBUE010000303.1, from coordinate 1,831 downwards.
CGCCGGCGCCTATCTTGGAATGGCCGTGGGGGACGCCCTGGGTGCCACGGTCGAGTTCATGACGCCGATGGAGATCCACCGGCAATACGGTATTCACGACACCATCCGCGGCGGCGGCTGGTTACGTCTGAAGCCGGGCCAGGTGACCGACGACACCACCATGGCACTGGCACTGGGTCGCGCCGTGCTCGACGCTGGCGGGGTGGAGGCCGATGCCGCGGCGCAGGCCTTCGACGACTGGATGCGCGGCAAGCCGGTGGATATCGGCAATACGGTCAGGCGCGGTATTATCCATTTTCGCCGCACCGGTAGGGCCGCAAACCCCGCCAGCGAGCACGATGCCGGCAATGGCGCCTGCATGCGCTGCCTGCCGGTGGCCCTGGCCACCTTCAACTGTCAGGAAGAGACCGTCGAGGCCAGTCGCGCCCAGGCCCATGTCACCCACAACAATCCATTGTCGGATGCGGCGACCGAGTGCGTGATCGAGATGATTCACGGCGCCATGTTGGGGCTGTCGCTGGATGAGTTGCACGCCGGGCCGGTGGTGAAGCTGCTACATGGCTTCCCCCGATTCAGATTTGACAACGGCCGTTGTGACAATCCGTCCGGCTTTATCGTCGATACCCTGCGCGCCGTGTTTCAGGCCCTGTTCGAGGGTGAGAGTTTTGAGGCGGCCATGGTTGATGTGGTCAATCGTGGTGGCGATGCGGACACCAGCGGCGCCATTCTGGGGATGATCGCCGGCGCTTATTACGGCATGGATGCGATTCCCATGCGTTGGTTGAAGCGGCTCGATAAAAAGATCAGGCAGGAGTGCGAGTCTCAGGCCCGTGAACTGATTCGATTGGGATGGACATGAAGACCCAGTGCTCAGCTGTGGAGCTGCTGCTGGGTGATGCCCGGCTCGATGACGGTCATCGCGCCTTTTATGAAAAGCTGAACCGGGCCGTTGCCACCTCCGGCGAGCAGTTCGCCCTGGTGGCGCGATTGGCAGACGCGGAGATACCGAGTCAATAAAGCGCAAGATAAGGATAGGTTATGTGCACCGAATATCAGCCCGGCGATATAGTTTTTTCCACCAATGAGATCCGCAATGACGGTACCCTGCCGGATATTCCCGAGGATGCGCTGATTGCCGCCGAGAGCAGGGCGTTGATATCGGCTTCGACAATTTCAATCCCCATCTTGGCACAGAAACGCTGTTCTTTTCGATTGGGCTCGGGAATCAGTGCCCAGCCTTTGGGCTCGGCGGCGCCGTAGACAATATCAGACATTACCATGCGCTCAGTATCGCGGTTAAAGCGCATACCCAGGAACAGGTACTGTTTCTCCTTGCGATACTCCTTTAGAAAGGCCGGCACGCCAAAACCGCCCATCAGCTCGGTGATGTAGTCGACATAGTCGGCGTCCGAGGCGATGTAGTTCGGCTCGGGGGCGGGTGAGCCCATGGGTTTGAACAGCACTGGCAGGGCGGGATCGACTGCTTCCTGTTCGACCTCGTTATAGCTGCCGGCGTCGTAATGAAAGATCTTGAAACGGTAATCGGTGCCACCGATGCGGGCCAGGCCGACAATCAGGTAGTGGGGTCTATCGCTGTAACTGGCCTGCAGCAGGGTGTCGCGATTGATGTCGATGACGTAGTGAGGCTGGATCTGCGCCAGCCAGTCGTGCAGCGGTGCCCGTGTCCAGTTGTCATTGCCGTACAGTTCGGTCAAAAAGCGGGTGACGAAGCTGCGGCCCTTCTTCAGTTCCTGGTTCATGGCGGCACGCGGGAATTCATACATCAGCTTGGGCGCCATGGGCTGGCCGTTGTTCATGGCCAGGATCAGGC
>JASBUE010000298.1 GCA_030148045.1 Candidatus Tenderia sp. | reverse complement strand
AGCGGCGTGCTGGGCTCGGCTCTGGGCATGGACAAGCTGCGCTGCAAGCAATTGTGGCAGGGGGCCGGCATGGCTACGCCGCCCTATGCGGTGGTGACCGAGGCGAGTGATTTCGAACGCATCATCGATCAATTGGGTCTGCCGCTGATCGTCAAGCCGTCACACGAAGGCTCAAGCATCGGCATGACCAAGGTGAGCGATCCCGCCCAGCTGGCCCATGCCGTGCGTCAGGCGGCGGCCCTGGATGACAGCGTCCTTGTCGAGGCCTGGATTACGGGTCCTGAATATACGGTGGCCGTACTGAACGGTACGGCCTTGCCGGCCATCCGCCTGGAGACGCCGCGCGCTTTCTATGACTTCGAAGCCAAGTATGAGGCCAATGACACCCGCTATCACTGTCCCTGCGGCCTGGATGAAACCCAGGAGGCCGAACTGCAGAGCCTGGCCGTGGCCGCCTTCGCGTTGGTCGGTGCCAGTGGCTGGGGGCGGGTGGATTTCATGGCCGACGCCGCCGGCAATTTTTACCTGCTGGAAGTGAACACCGTGCCCGGCATGACGGATCACAGTCTGGTGCCCATGGCGGCCCGGGCGGCGGGGCTGAGTTTCGCGGATTTGGCATGGCGGGTGTTGGAAACCTCATTCAGGGAGGGCGAGCGATGAAGATCGTTTCCCGTCAGGCTAAGAAGAGCAATCGCCGGGTACAGAAACAGTCGCGGGTGAGGCGCTGGGACCTCAACCCGCGCTTGCTGGCCCTGGGCGTCGTGGTGTTGCTGTTGGCCGTGGCCGGTTATGCCACCTGGCTGAAGTTGATGGATCCCCAGACCCTGCCATTGAAGCAGGTGCAGTTGGAGGCGCCCTTCAACAAGATTTCCAAACAGGTCTTGCATGAGGTGCTTCGCAAACGAATCAGCGGCGGCTTTTTCAGCCTGGATGTGGAGGCGGTGACTAAGGCGCTGAACGCCCTGCCCTGGGTGAACCATGTAGAGGTGCGGCGTGTCTGGCCGGACACCCTGCATGTCACCGTGAATGAGCAGGTGGCACTGGCACGCTGGCGTGACCAGGCCCTGGTGAACGTGGACGGCGAGTTGTTTTATCCGGCTGTCGAGACCTTTCCGCCTGACCTGGTGGAATTGAACGGGCCTGAGGATACGGTGGCGCTGATGGCGCAGCAGTTTCATCGCTTTAACGAAACCTTGCGGCAGGGCGGGCTGGCCATGCAGCGCATCCATCTGAGCGAGCGGCGCGCCTGGGAGCTTGAGCTGAACAACAACACGGTCATTGTGCTGGGGCGCAGTGACATGGGGCAGCGGCTGCAGCGTTTCGTGCGGTTTTATCCGCAACTGATGGCCAGCGCCAAAGAAGTGAGGCGGGTGGATATGCGTTACACCAACGGTTTTGCCGTGCAGTGGCGGGTATGAACAGCTGTCGCGCAGCGACACTTTGTCTCCCTCTCCCTCAGGGAGAGGGCAGGGGTGAGGGCAGCCCAAAGCAGGATTTAACCCGGGGCAGTCACGACAAAGTGTCAAAAATATCAGGCAAGGGTTGCGCAGCGACACTTTGTCCCCGGGCAAACATGGGTGAAGGAAATGCTGAGTAACACTGGAGCTAAAAGCTAGATGTCGAAACGGGCGGAAAAAAATCTGATTGTCGGCTTGGATATCGGCACCTCCAAGGTGGTCGCCATCGTCGCCGAGGTGTCGGCCGACGGCGGTATGGAGGTGATCGGTATTGGCTCCCATCCCTCGCGGGGCCTTAAAAAGGGTGTGGTGGTCAACATCGAGTCAACGGTGCAATCCATTCAGCGGGCGGTGGAGGAGGCGGAGTTGATGGCCGGGTGTCAGATTCATTCGGTCTATGCCGGGATCGCCGGCAGCCACATCCGCAGTCTCAATTCCCACGGCATCGTCGCCATCCGCGATAGTGAGGTGATGCAGAGCGACGTAGAGCGGGTGATCGATGCGGCGCGCGCCGTGGCCATTCCGGCCGACCAGAAGATCCTCCACATCTTGCCGCAGGAATTCATCATCGACAAACAGGAAGGTATACGTGAGCCGGTGGGCATGTCGGGTGTGCGGCTGGAGGCCAAGGTGCACATGGTCACCGGCGCGGT
>JASBUE010000288.1 GCA_030148045.1 Candidatus Tenderia sp. | reverse complement strand
ACCGATGAGGCGCACTTCCGCCGCCTTGGTCATGGCGTCCGCCGCCTCGATGGCAGGCACCAGGCCACGGGTCTCGATCATGCCTAGGGCGATACCGTATGTGTCATTTGCCATGGTCTTAATCTCCTATGTAAATGGCGTTTTGAATTACTTGGCTTCGAGCGCCAGGGTGTTGCCCAGTACCGGCTCGACCTCGCGATGCGGGCGGGCGATGATGTGCGCCGCCACCAGTCCGTCGCCGACCCGTTCGCAGGCGTCGGCGCCGGCACGTACCGCTGCGTTGACGGCACCGGTTTCGCCGCGCACCAGCACGGTGACGTAGCCGCCGCCGACGAACTCGCGACCGATGAGGCGCACTTCCGCCGCCTTGGTCATGGCGTCGGCCGCCTCGATGGCGGGCACCAAACCGCGGGTCTCGATCATGCCCAATGCAATACCGTAGTTGTTATCACTCATTGTCTTCTCTCCATCTTGAGTTGTGACTCGTTAAAAACACGCTTACTTGGTTAATGTTCAGTCCTGTCCCAGAAATCGATAATCCCGCCCACGGTGAGATCGGTCAGCACGCGCGCATCACCACAGGCATAACGCGCCGCCGACCCACTCACCACAAATACCCAGTTGCCCGGCCGGCAACCGCTGGTATCCATGGCCACCTGCATCCTGCCCCTGGCGTCGCGCAGCACGCGCAGGCTGTGTTGATACAGACCGGGGTGACGGCGGGTGCACACCAACGGCCCGACCACCTGCATGATCTCCATCAGCCCTGCGCCTCCTCGCTCCAGTAGTCGATGATGCCGACGATGGTCAGATCGCTGGGATATTCCTTGCTGCCGGCCGCCTCACGCGCCGCCGAACTGCCGACGCAGATCACCCAATCACCCGGGGTACAGCCCACCGCGTCCACCGCCACCGCCTTGGCGGAGCCGTCCTGCACCACCTGCAGGTGCTTGTGCTCCAGGCCGGGGATGCGGTTGGTGGCCACCAGCGGCTTGATCACTTTGCAAATCTTCATCAGTGCATCTCCTCCACACTCGGCAAGGACGAATCCGCGATGGTCTCCGCCGCGGCGCCGGCGCGGCAGTCACGCACCATCAACAGGGTGTGCAGCAGGCCGGCCTCGGCCAGCTGGCCATAGCGCTGGCGCAATGCACCGTCCAGCTGACGGCAGCGCGCCTCGGCCCGCGCCCGCGCGCCCGGCACCTGGCCGTGATAATCACAGCGGATCACCACCGGGATGGGCAGGCCGCGGCTGACGTTCAGGGTCTTGAAGATCTTGATGCCCACGTCCAGATCCGCGGCCCCCTCCTCCACCGTGTGGAGGTAGGCGAAATAGGTGAGGTTGCGCAGCTGCACCTCCTCGAAACCGATACCCATGCCAATGAAGCACTCCTGATGGCCGATGTCGGCGTAGCCGCCGCCGTGATAGCGGCGCACGTAGTCGATCTGGGCCAGGTTGCCGGCCAGCAAGCGCGCCGCCAGGCGCAGCATGCCCGCGGCCGGCGGCTGCACCCCGGCGGCGGCGCAATGCTGGCGCAGGTAGTCCTGCACCAGGGGCTCGGCATCGCCGCCCAGGCCCTGTGTGCTGGCCTTGTACAGGGCCAGGGCGTCCACGTAGCGCTCCACGGTCATCTCGCCGTCGGCATCGGGCAGGTGCAGCCGGATGGCATCGCTGTCCGTGTCCACGCCGATCAGCAACAGGTCGATGGAGGCGCCACAGCAGAAACTCTTCTCCACCCCCTCGCGAAAGGCCTGCAACTGATTCAGCGCCGCCTCGGCCGCGCGCCGGGTATCGCTGCCGTGGGCCGCGCAGCCTTCCTGGTCGGGGCGGGCGCTGCTATGGTGATACACCGCCACCTTGAGATAACGCGTCGGCTCTGAGGCGCTATTGGGCCGCCCCTCACGATGGCGCAGCATCTCGGTCTCCACCCATTTCTGCAGGCTGTCCTCGACGTCGAACATGGCGCCGGCGTAGGACTTGCGCCGCACCCACTCCTGGGGCAGGCGCAGCACATAGCGGATGACATGGGCCAGGCGGCCGTCGGCGCAGGGCGAGACATCCAGGATGTGGAAGCCGCACTGCTGCAGATAGGCCTGAAAACCGGCCTCGTCCCCCAGCGCCAGGGGGCGCTGCTTGAAGAACTCGGCCGACATGCGGCGAAAGGTCTCGAACACGCACCAGGCATACAGGCGGCCGGTATCCAGCGGCTGGATCCAGGTGTCCTGGAGCAGCTCGGCCGGCAGTTCAAAGCCCAACGTCGCACGGACATGATTCTGGGCGCTAGTGACGAAATCGGCCTCGTGCTGCCAGGCGGCGAGCTGACGCAGCGTCGCTTCGATGGCGGCGAAGGCCTGCTTGACCGCCTGTTCGTACTGATACAGGCGGGCGTTTTCATCGCCGCGCACCAGGGGATGGTGTCCCATGCCGACGGCGGCGCCGGAGGCGGACGCCAGCGGACGCCGTGGCGGTGGCCCGGGCAGGGTGCGTCTGACTTTAGCGCGCGTGTTGAACATGGTCTTCATCCGTTGTCACTAAATTGCTTCATTCAGTTTGCGTCGGGCCGGCGGATGAGCGCCGGCCGTAGACGATCTCGACTATCCCCGGGCACCGCCGGACACCGTCACCGGCGCCCCTTTCTCGGTATTGCCGCTGCCGCCGGTGACCAGCAGATCGCTGGGCGGCAACTCCTCGTTGCGCTTGGGCGCATGCACCGGCATGGCGCTGACGGGGCCGCGCCGGGTGGGATTACGCTTCACCGCCGACATGCCTTCGGTGCCGGTCACCCGGTCGCCGCGGTCCCAATCGTCACCGGTGATTCTGAGACCGGTATCGATCCCCTCGCCGGTAATGCGCCCGGTCTGCGGCACCGGGACGGCCTGGGCGGCCACGGCGGCACGGGGCTGGCGCTCACCGAAGCGGAACTGCTCGGTGCCGGTGATCTTGCCTTCGGCCAAGGAGAAGGTGCCGCTGATACGCCCCTGTTCATAGCGGGTACCGGTGACGCCGTGCGGCTCGGCCGCGCCCTGGGTGGCATGGCCGGGGGCGACCACACTGAAGGCGCCCCACGGGGCCGCGGCCAGGGGCTGCGGAAAATCCGCCTCGCCGGGCTGGGCCGGGGCCGTGCCGCATACCGCTTGGCGCTCGGCGGCGCCGACATAGCCGGTGCCGCTGACCGGTTCACAGGCGCCCTTTTCGGCGCCGGTGAGGCCGCTCAGCCCCGGTTGCAGACCGGTGATGTCGCGCCCGGCCATGGCGGGACGGCGTTGACTGCGGGCCTCGGCCAGCCGGGCCTGGTCCGGCGGGCAGTATTCTTTATACTGCTCGGCGCCGGCATAAGGCGTACCGGTGACCACCTTGCAGGTGCCCGGCTCGTCGCCGGTGACCTTGCGCGAGCGGGCCGGTTTGGAACCGGACACGACCTGGCCGCGCGAGGTCTGCGAGTGGCTGACCTTGGCGCTGCCCGGCTCGGGCCGCGACGGACAGAAGTCGTCATACTGCTCGCGCCCGACATATTCATTGCCGGTGACATTGCGGCAACTACCGCGCTCATCGCCGGTAACATGGGCGGCACGCCCCACCCGGCCGCCGCTGGTGACCTGGCCGCCACGCAGGGTGGTGGTGACATCGACCTTGCGCGGCGCCTGGGGCGGCTGGCTTTGGCAGAACTCGCTGAACACCGCGCCGGAGAAATACTCGGTACCGGTGACGCTGCGGCACAGACCGATCTCATCACCGGTGGTCTTGGGGCTGTGACTGACCCGGGTGCCGGTGACCTCATCGGCCGGACGCGGCGGACGCTGGCGGCCCACCGGCGCGGACGGGGTCTTGCCCTGAGCCCCATTGCAGGCCCGCTGGGCGCGCACGCTGCGGGCCAGCTCGCGGCCGGAAATGTCCGGATTTTGCTGCTTGACCAACTGCGCCGAACTCATCCCCTTGGCCACCAAGTCGGCGCCGTTCTTGCCGTGGCGGGCCAGCGCCTGGCGCCGCATACGGGAATTCAGACGCCCGGCATTGGCGGCCGTTACCGGCTTGACTTCACGCCGTCGCGGCACCGGCTTGACCGCGGCATTGGGGCTCGGCGCGGCGCCTTTGCTTGCGGGCGCCGCCGCGGCCTGCTTGTCGCAATCGCCGCTGCCGCCACAGCCGCAACCGCAGTCCTTCCCCTTGTTGTCCTGGGTCTGCTGACGCGCGTGGCGCAGGGTGTCCACCATGCGCTGGCGATCATCGGACTGAACCGCGGCCTTACCGTGGCTGGCCATGGCACGGCGCCGCGCACGGGCGGCCTCGTGACCACTGTCGCCACCGCTGGCGGCGGGTGGCTGACTCGCAGAGGCCTGCGGGGCGGACGCCTTGGCGCCGCTGCCTTTGGCCGGCAGGGCCGCTTTGCCGTGCACCTGGGCCTGCCGGCGCGCCCGGGAGGCGGCTCGGCCTGACAATGTTTGCTGGGCCATTTCTGTTACCTCATAGTTGGAATCACGTTCATCGCTGCCGCCGGGGTGGCGGCAGCCCCCGCCTTACCAGCTCTTGGCACGATAGACGACGAAACAGACGCCCTGGCTTTGGGCATAGTTGTCGTAGCCGATCAGACGCACGTGATGATCGGGATAGCTGCGATGACAGGCCTCCAACTCGGCGACCACATTGCTCAGATCACGCTCGCCGAAGAAAGGCAGCTTCCACATGGTACAGTAGTGGTTGTTGGACTTGGCCGGTTCTTCATGCTCGATGGCCGGCGTCAGGCCTTCGCCGAGCATGTAGTTGATCTGCTCATAGACCTCCTCCTGGGTCAGGGGTGGCAGGAACGAGAAGGTCTCCAGGGTCTCTTGAGTACGGTAATCACCCATTTGTGAAGCTGTGTTTTGCATGTCGTTCTCCTAAATCTGGTAATGGCTGTCGTGCGCCTTAGGCGATATCGAGCTTGTCCACGGTCTCGAATTCGAACTTGATCTCTTTCCAGGTCTCCATGGCCATGGCCAGCTCGGGGCTGTGCTGGGCGGCGCCTTCCAGGATCTCGCGTGACTCGCGCTCCAGGTCGCGGCCCTGGTTGCGTGCCTTGACACAGGCCTCCAAGGCGACGCGGTTGGCGGCGGCGCCGGCGGCGTTGCCCCAGGGATGACCCTGCGTGCCGCCACCGAACTGCAGGATGGAGTCGTCACCGAAGATGGTGACCAGGGCCGGCATGTGCCAGACGTGGATACCGCCGGAGGCGACGGCGAAGACGCCGGGCATGGAGCCCCAGTCCTGATCGAAAAAGATGCCGCGGCTGCGGTCTTCGGGGACGAAGGACTCGCGCAGCTGATCCACGTAGCCCATGGTGGAGGCGCGATCGCCTTCCAGTTTGCCGACGACGGTACCGGTGTGCAGGTGGTCGCCGCCGGACAGACGCAGACACTTGGCAAGTACGCGGAAGTGGATACCGTGCTTGGGATGACGGTCGATGACCGCGTGCATGGCGCGGTGGATGTGCAGCAGGATGCCGTTCTTGCGGCACCACTTGGCCAGACCGCTGTTGGCGGTGAAGCCGCAGGTGAGGAAGTCGTGCATGATGACCGGCTGCCCCAGCTCCTTTGCGAACTCGGCGCGCTCGTACATCTCTTCCGGGGTGTTGGCAGTCACATTTAAATAGTGACCCTTGGTCTCGCCGGTATCGGCTTGCGCCTTTTGCACCGCCTCGGCGACGAATTCAAAACGGTTCTGCCAGCGCATGAAGGGCTGGGAATTGACGT
>JASBUE010000287.1 GCA_030148045.1 Candidatus Tenderia sp. | reverse complement strand
GCCCGTGGCCGGGTCGGGTCGGAGACGTCGATGACGCTGATGCCGCCCCACCAGTCCATGGCGTAGAGCTCCTTACCCACCGTCTCCACACCCCAGGTGGCACCGCGGGTGTCGTAGCTGCCCAGCAATCGCGGCTGTTGGATATCGCTCACGTCCACCGCCTGCACGCCGGCCAGCCAGCCGGCGACGTAGAGGGTGTCGCCCACCAGGTCCAGACCGCGGCTGTTGCCGGGCAGGGCCAGTTGGCTGACGGGCTTGGGGGCGCGCGGGTCGGAGACATCGACGATGTGCAGGCCGTCGTTGAAAAAGGCGACGAAGGCGATGTTGTCGCGCACCGTTACCTCCTCGGCGGCGGCGCCGGTGAAATACTGACCGATCAGCTCGGGTTTGGTTGGGTCGGCGACATCGAACATGAGCAGGCCGCTGTCGTCGTCGGCCACATAGGCGATGTCGCCGTGGATCTCCATGGACCAGGCCTTGCCCTCGGTGTCGTATTCGCTCACCAGCGTCGCTTGGGTCACGTCGCTGACATCGATGATTTGAAAGCCGCCGCGGTGGCTGGCCAGATACAGCAGGTTACCCACCAGCCGGGGGGTGTAGGCCAGGCCGAGGGTAAGCAGGGTGGAAATCTGTTTCGGATTGCCGGGGTCACTGACGTCGATGATCTGCAGGCCGTGGTCCTCGTCAGCGACGAAGGCGACGCCGTCACGCACCACAATGCCCTTGGGCGAGCCGGGGGTGTGGAAGCTGGACAGCAGCTCGGGCTGGCGCGGCCGGCTCAGATCATAAATGTGGATACCGGAGAACCAGTCGGCTACGTAGGCCAGGTCGTTCTCTATATAGACACGCCGCTCGCCGCCCAGATTGACGCCCTGGCCGAAGTCCAGACCCTGGTTGCTGAGCTGCGGTGTCTCGACGCTGAAATCGACCACCTGTATGGCGTCCGCGGTCAGGACGAAAAGCCGCTCACCGTGCAGGGCGATATCGAGCACGGGCGCGTCGCCGCGCCAGGCGCTTAGCGTGGTCGGCTCCGCCGGATTGTCGGCGTCTAGCAGGTAGATGACGCCGGCATCGTTCAGAACTGCAGCGCGGCGGCCCTCGGAAGATACTTTTGTTGAATACCCTAATTTTTGATGACTGCCCAACCATAGGGGGTGCTCCGGGTTTTCCACATCCAGTACCGTGAGCCCGCCCTGGCCGGCGGCGACAAAGGCCAGCCCCGCACTCACCGCCACATCCAGGGCGGGGGTGCTGGTGCCATAGCCGGCCACCGGACTGGTGTGGCGCCAGTCATGCTCCTTGTAGATCTGCAGGCCGGCCGCGTCGGCGGCGACGAAGTCGTAATTGGCGCTGCTGGCGTGGCCGCGGGCGTTGGCGAAAAAGGCGATCATGCGATTGTCGGCGGCGCGCAGATAGAGCCCGTTGTGGCGGCGCAGGATCTGGTAGGCCGGGTGGTTGCCGTCGAGGGGGATACGCTCGACCAGCCATGGGCCGCCCGGTTGCAGGCTTACCGACTGGACCGCTTCGGGCCGATCGAGGCGCAGCATTACCTCGCTGGTTTTACCCGCCGGCAGCGTAGCCGGTTCGATGGTGACCGCGGCCTGCAAGCCGGTGCTGAGGCCGATCCCCACCAGGGCCGACAGTAGGGGGGGTAAGGGTGGTTTTGCGGGCATCGACGTCGGGTTGATGTTCGTATTCAGGGGCAGGGGAAGGTGTGCTCTCGGTGGATGGCCTCGATGGCCTCCAGGACCTCGTTGGAGAGCACCAATGACGTGCTGCCGATATTTTGCTCCAGCTGCGCCGGCGTGGTGGCCCCGATGATGTTGCTGGTGACGAAGGGCCGGCTGGTGACATAGGCCAGCGCCAGCTGGGCCGGTGCCAGGCCGTGATCGCGGGCCAGTTCCACATAAGCGCGGGTGGCGGCCTCGCCCTGTTCACCGGTATAGCGCTGGAAGCGGTCGAACAGGGTCAGGCGAGCACCGGCGGGGCGGGCGCCGTCCAGGTATTTGCCGCTCAGCACGCCGAAACCCAGCGGCGAATAGGCCAGCAGGCCCACGTCCTCGCGCTGGGCGATCTCGGCCAGGCCCACTTCGAAGCTGCGATTCAACAGGTTGTAGGGATTTTGGATGCTCACCACCCGCGGCAGGTCGAGTCGCGCGGCGATCTCCAGGCACTTCATCACCCCCCAGGGGGTTTCGTTGGAGAGACCGATGTGGCGGATCTTGCCCGCCTGGACCAGCTCGCCCAACACGCTCAAGACCTCCTCGAAGGGGGTGAAGCTTTCATCGGCATGGTGTTGATAACCGAGCTGGCCGAAATAGTTGGTGGACCGTTCCGGCCAGTGCAGTTGATACAGATCGACATAATCGGTCTGCAGCCGCTTCAGGCTGGCGTTCAGGGCGGCTTCGACATTGTTACGGTCGAAACCCAGTTTGCCGCCGCGCAGGTAGGTGAAGCTGGCCGAGGGGCCGGAGACCTTGGTGGCCAGGATCACGTTGTCCCGCTGGCCGCGCGCCCTGAGCCAGGTGCCGATGTGGGCCTCGGTGCGCCCCTGGGTCTCCCCTTTGGGCGGCACCGGGTACATCTCGGCGGTGTCGATGAAGTTGATGCCCGCCGCCAGGGCCAGGTCGAGTTGCTGGTGGGCCTCGTCTTCGCTGTTCTGCTCGCCGAAGGTCATGGTGCCCAGACACAGGGCGCTGACCTGGATGTCGCTGCGGCCGAGTCGGCGATATTCCATCACCTGCTCCTATGCTACAGAGTGGAAAAAACCTTTTCCACCGCGATCAGGGTGTCCTTGATGTCGCGGTCGTTATGGGCGGCGGAGACGAAACCGGCCTCATAGGCCGACGGCGCCAGGTAGATCCCCGCATTCAACATGCCGTGGTAGAAGAGCTTGAAGCGCTCGACATCACACTGGCTGACCTGGTAGAAGTTCTCGACCTTCTCAGCCTCGGAAAAGAAGACGCCGAACATGGCGCCGACGTGATTCCCGGTCATGGGGATGTCAAAGGCCTGGGCGCGGGTAACCAGCCCCTTGACCAGCTTTTCGGTCAGACGGCCCAGTTCGTCGTAGAAGCCGGGTTTGGCGATCTCCTCCAAGGTGGCCAGCCCGGCGGCCATGGCCACCGGGTTGCCCGACAGGGTGCCGGCCTGGTAGACGGGGCCGGCCGGGGCCAGCTGCCGCATCAGGTCGGCACGGCCGCCGAAGGCGCCCACGGGGAGGCCGCCGCCGATGACCTTGCCCAGGGTGGTGAGGTCGGGTTTGACGTTATAGAGGGCCTGGGCGCCGCCGAGGGCGACCCGGAAGCCGGTCATCACCTCGTCGAAGATCAGCACCGCTTCGTATTCATCGCAGATTTCGCGCAACCCTTCGAGGAAGCCGGGCCTGGGCGGCACGCAGTTCATGTTGCCGGCCACCGGTTCGACGATGATGCAGGCGATCTGGCCGCCGACGTGGGCGAAGGTCTCGCGCACCTGGTCCAGGTCGTTGAAATTGAGAGTGATGGTGTGTTCCGCCAGCGCCACGGGCACGCCGGGGGAGGTGGGCACGCCCAGGGTCAGGGCGCCGGAACCGGCCTTCACCAGCAGCGAGTCGGCGTGGCCGTGGTAGCAGCCCTCGAACTTGACGATCTTGTTGCGGCCGGTGGCGCCGCGCGCCAGGCGGATGGCCGTCATGGTGGCCTCGGTGCCGGAGCTGACCAGGCGCACCTGTTCCAGCGACGGCAGGCGCGCGATCAGCACTTCGGCCAGCTCGATCTCGGCCTC
>JASBUE010000270.1 GCA_030148045.1 Candidatus Tenderia sp. | reverse complement strand
GCACCGAATAACCGGCGGTGGCGATCATGTCGCGCAACGTGGCCACATTTTCCAGATAAAACATGTTGCGGGTATGGTTCTCCGGAATCAGCAGAATATTGCAGGCCGACGGCATCTCGCGCTCGATGATGGACTGGATGGCCTGCACGCACAGCGGCATGAAGGCCGGATTGAGATTGTTGAACCCGGCCGGGAACAGGTTGGTGTCCACCGGCGCCAGCTTGAAACCGGAATTGCGCAGGTCCACCGAGGCATAAAACGGCGCCGGTGTCTTGAGCCACTGCTGGCGGAACCAGGTCTCGATCTCGGCCTGGTGGTCGAGAAAATGGCTCTCGATCTCCAGCAGCGGACCTTTCAGCGAGGTGGTCAGATGCGGGACTGCGTGCAGATGTTCGATGCGCATGGTGAATTTACCTGTTTGAGTTGCAAGCATTTTAGCCCAAATGAGGAGTGTGGCGTAATCAATGGCCTAATTGAGATCGCCGCAGCGCTGCTGGATCAGGCTCAGGGAGGTGAGTCCCGCCGTCTCGGTGCGCAGGATGCGTGGCCCCAGGCGCAGGCCGTAAAAGCCCGCGGCCAGGGCCCGGCTGATCTCATTATCGCTCAGACCGCCTTCGGGGCCGATCAGCAGGGCCACGTCACGTTCGGGTTGGGGCAGGGTATTGAATGAATGCCGGGCCATCGGATCGAGCACCAGTTTAAGCGATGCCTCCAGCCGCGCCAGCCATTCATCCAGTGATATCGCCTCACGCAGGCGCGGGATGCGGCTGCGGCCGCATTGTTCACAGGCGCTGACGATGACGCTATGCCAATGACGTAACCGTTTTTGTTGACGCGCCTGATCGAGCTTGACCCCGCAGCGTTCGCTGAACAGCGGCACGATTTCGTGCACGCCAAGCTCCACCGCCTTCTGGATCGTATAGTCCATCTTCTCGCCGCGCGCGATGCACTGGCCGAGGATGATTGGCAGTGGCGATTCACAGTCGCGATCAACGAAGGCGCCAGTCCGGACCCAGGCGCGTTTCTTCTGTACTTCGGCAAGCTCGGCCTGGTATTCGCCGCCGCCGCCGTTGAAGAGAATCACGGCGTCGCCCTGTCTCAGGCGCAGCACCCGCACCGCATGGTTGAAGGCGTTTTCGTCCAGCTCGAGGGTGGTGCCGGCGGCCAGGGGTGCCGGGGTGTAGATTCTCGGAATGCGCATCAGGCCTCGCGGGTGGCGATATCGATGCCGTCCGTGGCCACGGCGGCCAGGTGGTCGATCTGTTCGGGGGTGATGACATAGGGCGGCATGAAATAGACCACGTTGCCCAGCGGCCGCAGCAGGGCCTCGTTTTGCAAGGCGTGCTGGTAAACCTTGAGGCCGCGCCGTTCCTGCCAGGGAAAGGGTTCGCGTGTGGCCTTGTCCTTCACCATTTCGATGGCCAGGATCATGCCGCTCTGGCGGATCTCGGCCACATGGGGGTGATCCTGCAGATGGGCGACGGCAGTCCCCATGTGTTGCGCCAGGTATTTGTTGTTTTCGATGATATTGTCCAGGCGGAAGATGTCCAGCGTCGCCAGGGCCGCGGCGCAGCCCAGCGGGTTGCCGGTATAGCTGTGGGAGTGCAGAAAGGCGGTCAGGTTCTCATAATCGTCATAAAAGGCCTGGTAGATGCGGTCATGGGTGACCACGGCGGCCAAGGGTAGGTAACCGCCGGTCAGGCCTTTGGACAGGCAGATGAAATCGGGGCTGATGCCGGCCTGCTCGCAGGCGAACAGCGTGCCGGTACGGCCGAAGCCGACGGCGATCTCGTCGGCGATGAGCTGCACGTCGTATTTGTCGCAGGCCTGGCGCAACAGCTTGAGGTAGACCGGGTCGTACATGCGCATGCCGCCGGCGCACTGCACCAACGGTTCCACGATGACGGCGCAGACCTGCCCGGCGTGCCGTTGCAGCGCCGTCTCCATGTACGCAAACATGCGGGTGGAGTGCTCGGCCCAGCTGGCGCCCGGTTCACGCTGGAAGCAGTCGGGCGAGGGCACCGTGATCGGCTCCATCAGCAGCGGCGCGTAGGTCTCCTTG
>JASBUE010000269.1 GCA_030148045.1 Candidatus Tenderia sp. | reverse complement strand
GGAGAGGACTTGAACCTCCACGGGGTTGCCCCCACTAGCACCTGAAGCTAGCGTGTCTACCAATTTCACCACCTCGGCATGATGAAGTGAATCAACGTCTGAGGCCGCGCACTTTACCAAGATTAATTCGCGTCGTCAATCATCCGGCGTGTACAATGTGCGCCAAGTTAAATGATAGGAAAATCAAATTGATGACCAAAAGGAAACCGCAGGATCCCAATGCTGAGCGCGAGGCGCAGAAATACGACAACCCCATCCCCAGCCGTGAGCTGATCATGCAGGTGCTGGCCGACGCGGGTGAGCCGATGTCGATGAAACGTCTGGCCAATATGCTGGCGTTGGAAAGCGAGACAGAGCTGGAAGCCCTGCGCCGGCGCTTGCGGGCCATGGAGCGTGACGGTCAGCTGGTGCGCAATCGGCGCGATTGTTTCGGCCTGGTGAGCAAGATGCAGCTCATCTCCGGGCGGGTGATCGCCCATCCCGACGGGTTCGGTTTTCTGGTGCCGGACGACGGTGGCGAGGATCTGTTCCTGTCGGCGCGCCAGATGCGCACCCTGTTGCATGGCGACCGGGCTTTGGCGCGGGTTTCCGGGGTCGATCGCCGCGGCCGTCGCGAGGGGGCGGTGGTGGAGGTGCTGGAGCGCGCCAACAACGAAGTGGTGGGCCGCTTCATGCTCGAGCACGGCATCGGCTTCGTGGTGCCGGACAACAAGCGCATCACCCAGGATATTTTGATCCCGCCCGAGGGGCGCGGCGCCGCCGCCAGTGGCCAGATCGTGGTGGCGCGCATCATCGAACAGCCCTCCAACCGGGCCAAGCCCATCGGCGAGATCGTCGAGGTGCTGGGCGATCACATGGCGCCGGGCATGGAGATCGATATCGCCATCCGCGCCCACGAGCTGCCGCGCGAGTGGCAGCCAGAGGTGGAGGAGGAGATAAAGGTCTTCGGCAAGCACGTGGAAGAGGTGCATAAGCAGGGACGCGAGGAACTGCGCGACCTGCCCCTGGTGACCATCGATGGCGAGGACGCACGCGACTTCGACGACGCGGTCTATTGCGAACGCCAGGGCAAGGGCTGGCGCCTGCTGGTGGCCATCGCCGATGTCTCCCACTACGTGGATTTCGAGACGGCCCTGGACAAGGAGGGGCGCAACCGTGGCAACTCGGTCTATTTCCCCAGCCGGGTGATCCCCATGTTGCCGGAAGTGCTCTCTAACGGCCTCTGTTCCCTCAATCCCAAGGTCGATCGTCTTTGCATGGTGTGCGAGATGCATATCACCGCCGCAGGGGCGGTGCGCAGTTACCGCTTTTTTGAGGGGCTGATGCGCTCGGCGGCGCGCCTGACCTATAACGAGGTGGCCACCATGGTGGTGGAGCGCAATATGGAGCTGCGCCGCGAACACCAGCAGCTGGTGCCGCACCTGGACAACCTGCATGAGTTATATAAGGTATTCCGCGCCCGGCGCGACAAGCGCGGCGCCATCGATTTCGAGACCACCGAGACGCGCATCGTGTTCGGCGCCGAGCGCAAGATCGACCAGATCGTGCCGGTGGAGCGCAACGATGCCCACAAGCTGATCGAGGAATTCATGATCGCCGCCAATGTCTGCGCCGCCAAGTTTCTGCTCGATAACAAGATTCCGGCGCTCTACCGCGTGCACCAGGGGCCGTCGGAAGAGAAGCTGGCCAACCTGCGCGAGTTTCTTGCCAGTGTCGGCCTGACCTTGGGTGGCGGGGACGACCCTGAACCGAAGCATTACGCCAAGATCCTGAAACAGCTGGACGGTCGTCCCGATGCCCACCTGATCCAGACCGTGCTGCTGCGCAGTCTGAGCCAGGCAGTTTACACGCCGGAAAACAACGGCCATTTCGGTCTGGCCTTCGACGCCTACGCCCATTTCACCTCGCCGATCCGGCGCTATCCCGACCTGCTGGTGCACCGCGCCATCCGTCACGTGGTGCGCGGCAAGTCGGTGAAGCAGTTCAAGTACGGCACCGGCGACATGCTGGCCTTCGGCGAGCACTGCTCCATGACCGAGCGGCGCGCCGACGAGGCTACCCGCGATGCGGTGGACTGGCTCAAATGCGAGTACATGCAGGACCGGGTCGGGGAGGAGTACGACGGCATCATCTCCAGTGTCACCAGCTTCGGCCTGTTCGTGGAACTGGACGACATCTACGTGGAAGGATTGGTGCATATTACCTCGCTGGCCCAGGATTACTACCAGTTCGACCCGGTACATCACCGCCTGATCGGGGAGCGCAGCAATAAAACCTATAGCCTGGCCGGCAAGATCCGGGTCAAGGTGGCGCGTGTCGATCTCGACCGCAAACGCATCGACTTCGAGCTGGCCGGAAGCGAGCTGGAGGCAGGTGGTGCGGCCAGTCCGAAAAAGAAAAAGTCTAGCCGGCGGCGCAAGCCGGGCAAGGCCGGCGCGGGTAAGGCGGCGGCCAAGCAAACCGAGGCGCCCGCAAAGACCAAAAGCCGCCGCAGGCGCAGCGGTAAAACATCCAAATAACTCCTATGTCGATCGTGTTCGGCATCCACGCGGTGGAAGCCGCGCTCAAGCAAGCCGCTGTCGTCGAGCTGTGGCTGGATGCCGGGCAGCGCCCCAATGCCCGCCTGGGCCGACTGGTCGATGAAGCCAAACGCAGCGGGGTCAAAATCGTACGCCGCCCGCGTGAAGCGCTGGACGAGCTGGCGCGGGGTGAGCGTCATCAGGGCGTGGTGGCCCATTTGGCGGCCGAATCCGCAGCCCGGCAGCGGGATTTGATGGGCCTGATCGACGGCCTGGATCATCCTCCTTTCCTGCTTATCCTGGACGGTGTCACCGACCCCCACAACCTGGGTGCCTGTCTGCGCTCCGCCAACGCCGCCGGGGTCGATGCGGTGATCGTGCCCAAGGACAAGGCGGCGGGTCTGACCCCGGTGGTGCGCAAGGTGGCCTGCGGCGCGGCGGAGATGACGCCCTTCTACCAGGTCACCAACCTGGCCCGCACCCTGCGCGAGCTGCAGCAGGCCGGGGTGTGGCTGGTGGGGGCGGCCGGCGAGGCCGAGGCCGGTCTCTACGAGACAGACCTGCGCGGGCCTTTGGCCCTGGTGTTGGGCAGCGAAGGGAAAGGGTTGCGCCGCCTCACCCGTGAACACTGCGACCTGTTGATCAAGATCCCCATGGTTGGGGCGGTGGAGAGTCTCAATGTCTCGGTGGCGACGGGAGTGTGCCTGTTTGAGGCGCTGCGGCAGCGGGGGGTAAGTAGAGAGGGCGGTGTCAGGGGCGCGGAGGCGCAAAGGAATGCAAGATGTTGAAAATGGAGATACCTCCAGCCGCAAGCCACCACGATTGCATCCCCCTGAAAACTCCCGTAAAATTGCGCCCCTTGCCGCTCCGGCTATGCCGGGAACGGCAAACCTCCTTGCCTTACCGCATGGTGCGGAAGGCTTAATAGCCAAAGGGAGCTAAGTGAATGAGACATTATGAAGTAGTATTCCTGGTCCACCCGGACCAGAGCGAGCAGGTCCCCGCCATGATCGAACGTTATCGTTCGATCGTCGAAACCGAAGGTGGCCAGGTCCACCGCCTGGAAGACTGGGGCCGCCGTCAGCTGGCGTATCCTATCGCCAAGGCCCACAAGGCCCATTACGTATTGATGAACATCGAGTGCACCCAGAACAGCATCGATGAACTGTCCAGCGCATTCCGTTTCAACGACGCCGTGATCCGTAACATGATTATCCGTCGTGACGAGGCCGTGACCGAGCCCTCCTTTATGGTCAAGGGCAAGGATGATGATCGTGATGATCATTCTTCATCCCGCTCTGACAAGACGTCGGATTCGGAAGCCGCCTAAGGCGCAGTAGTTCCTTTGGATAATCAACTGGTGCTGTCAGGCACGGTCTGCAAGGCGCCGGAAACACGTTACAACCCAGCGGGGATTCCTCTGACACGATTTTCGTTGGAGCACCGCTCCCGCCAGACCGAGGCGGGGTTGGAGAGAGAGGCCTTCTGCCGCATCGTGGTGATCGCCACGGGGAGAGCGCTTTCGAATAAGGCGCAGGCCTTGAGCCAGGGGCAGGCGGTCAGGGTGGGCGGTTTTATCACCCGCGCCGACAGCCGGCGGGGACAGGCAATGATTGTCCTCCATGCCCGGACACTCCAAGGGTTGGACTCTTTGGATCAGGAATAGATATTTTAGGAGATCAATATGGCCCGTTATTTTCGTCGTCGCAAGTTTTGCCGCTTTACCGCGGAAGGTGTGAAAGAGATCGATTACAAGGATCTGAACACCCTGAAGTCCTACATCACCGAAACCGGCAAGATCGTGCCCAGCCGCATTACCGGCACCAAGGCCAAGTATCAGCGTCAGCTGTCCACCGCCATCAAGCGTGCCCGCTATATCGCCCTCTTGCCCTACAGCGACGCACACGAGAAGTAACATGAATGCCGACCCGCAAGTCGGCATTTGTTTTTACCGCACGGAAGCCGGGGAGTGAGCTGAGATGCGTGGCTTAGGTGCCTACATTATGCGCGGGCCGCTTCGGGCCATGCTGGTCACCGCGGCCCTGGCGCTGGTGTCACTGATCCCGGTGCTGGGGATGGTGAGCGTACTGAGCGGTGCGGCCCTGGCCCTGGTGACCCTGCGGCATGGCGCCCGGCAGGGCGTGATCGTACTGCTCGGCGCCAGCCTGATCACCGGCGCCTTTATGTATTTCGTGTTCGGCTCCATGGCGCTGGGTTTTGTCTTTACCCTGCTCTTGTGGCTGCCGTTGCTGCTGCTGGCCCTGGTGCTGCGCAGTACCACCTCCTGGTCGATATTGATCGATGTGGCGGCGCTGCTGGGCTTGGTCGGTATCGTGGTCTTTTACCTGGCCACGGGCGATCCGGTGCAGTTCTGGCAGACCGTGCTGAGCCAGCTGGTGGCCGCCATGAACGCCCAAGGTGGCGGCATGGCCGAGATGGAGGCGATCCAGAGTCAGTTCCCCGTCTTCGCCCGCTGGCTTACCGGCATGCTGGCGGGTGGGTTGGTGATGGGGTTGGTATTGAGCCTGATGGCGGGCCGCTGGTGGCAAGCGCTGCTCTATAATCCGGGTGGCTTCAGGCAGGAGTTCTTTGAACTGCGTCAGAGTCGCATCGCCGCGCTCGTGGTGGTGCTGATCCTGGCCCTGAGTCTGCCGGAGCTGGGCCGCCTGAGCGACATGGCCGGTGACATGATGATTGTGATCGTCATGCTCTACAGCGTGGTGGGGCTGGCCCTTGTGCATGCCCTGGTGGCGCGCACAGGCAGGCATGTAGGCTGGCTGGTGGCCCTGTACATTTTGTTGTTCATTATGCCACCGCAGACCATGATGCTGCTGGCCAGCGCCGGCTTTGCCGACAGCTGGATGAATTTTCGGGGGCGATTGTCATCGACCGATCAAAAGCCAGATGATGATAGCCGTGACAATCAGTAAGTTAGCTTAACTATTTAAGCAGAGGTGTAAAATGGAAGTAATCTTGTTGGATAAGGTGGCAAATCTGGGCAACCTGGGCGACCAGGTTAAGGTTCGTCCCGGTTATGGCCGCAACTACCTGATTCCTAACGGCAAGGCTGTGATGGCCACGCCGGACAACAAGGCCTATTTTGAAAAACGTCGCGCGGAGCTGGAAAAGGCTGCGGCACAGGCCCTGGCCGCTGCCGAGGCGCGGGCGGAGAAGATCAACGGTGCCGCCGTTGAGATTGCCCGCAAGGCCGGTGAAGAAGGCAAGTTGTTCGGCTCCGTGGGTACCGAGGACATCGCCGCGGCGGTGGCCGCCGCCACGGGCACCGAGGTGGCCAAGCAGGAAGTGTTGCTGCCCAAGGGCGTGCTGCGCAATGTCGGTGAATACGAGATCGAGCTGCAGTTGCATGCCGATGTCACTGCCGCTGTGAAAGTGGTCGTCGCCGCCGAGGCCTAAGCCGGTTGTGGTCCCGGGCCGGCGGTTGGGAGACAGCCGCCGGCCCGAATCTTGATGGCTTGTCTTTTGCCCGGACTTGCCGCATTGTTACTGTGTTCCGTCCACAGTCGTTAAACAAATACAATGCCAGAAGCATCGCCAGTCCCGTTCGCTCAGGATGAAGTCCTGGAGGCCTTGAAGCGCCCGCCTCATTCCATCGAGGCCGAGCAGTCCATGCTGGGCGCGCTAATGCTGGATAACTCCACCTGGGATCAGGTGGCCGATATCGTTTCTGAAGAGGACTTCTATCGTAAAGATCACCAGCTGATCTTCCGTGCCATCCGCCGGCTCAGTGAGGAGGCCACCCCCTTTGACGTGGTGACCCTGTCCGAGTGGCTGGACAGCCATAACGAACTGGACAATGCCGGCGGTCTTTCCTACCTGGGCATGCTGGCCAATAACACCCCCAGTGCGGCCAATATCAAGGCCTATGCCAATATCATCCGCGAGCGTTCGGTATTGCGGCAGCTGATCAGCGTCGGCACCAAGGTGTCCGACAGCGCCTTCAATACCGAGGGGCGCAGCAGTGTCGAATTGCTGGATGACGCCGAGCGCATGGTGTTTGAGATCGCCGAGAAGGGCGCCAACCAGAAGGGTGGTTTTGAACCGATCAAGGATGTGCTGAGCAATGTGGTGGATCGCATCGATCACCTCTTCAATCAGGACGGTTCGATTACCGGCCTGCCCACCGGTTACCACGACCTTGACGACATGACCTCCGGTCTGCAGCAGGGCGATCTGATTATCGTCGCCGGTCGTCCCTCCATGGGTAAGACCACCTTCGCCATGAACATTGCCGAACACGCGGCCATGACCTGCGAAAAACCGGTGGCGGTGTTCAGTATGGAAATGCCGGCCGACTCCCTGGCGATGCGTATGATTTCATCCCTTGGGCGCATCGACCAGAACAAGGTGCGCAGCGGCAAGCTCGATGACGATGACTGGCCGCGCCTGACGTCGGCCATCGGCATGCTGCAGGAAAAGCCGCTGTTCATCGATGACACCGGCAGCCTGTCCCCCAATGAACTGCGCGCCCGCTGTCGCCGTCTGATGCGCGAGCACGGCCAGTTGGGCTTGATCGTGATCGATTATCTGCAGCTGATGCAGGTGCCTGGTTTCAAGGAGAATCGTACCGCGGAAATCTCGGAGATCTCCCGCGCATTGAAAGGCCTGGCCAAGGAGATGGATACCCCGGTCATCGCCTTGTCGCAGCTCAATCGTAGTTTGGAGCAACGGCCCGACAAGCGTCCGGTGATGTCGGACCTGCGTGAGTCGGGTGCCATCGAGCAGGATGCCGATGTGATCATCTTCATCTACCGTGATGAGGTCTATAAAGAGGACAGCCCGGATAAAGGCACGGCCGAAATCCTGGTTCGCAAACAGCGTAACGGTCCCATCGGCATAGTGCGCCTGACCTTCCTGGGCAAATACACCCGTTTCGAGAATTTTATTTCCACCGGCGGTTACGGCGACGGGGGCTACACATGACCTCGGCTGTCGAGGCGTACATCGATCTGACGGCACTCCAGCATAACCTCCAGCGCGTTCGCCAAGCCGCACACGATACCAAAATCATGGCCGTGATCAAGGCCAACGGCTACGGCCACGGCATGACCCAGATGGCCCGGGCGCTTGCCGATGTGGAGGCCTTTGCCGTGGCGCGTCTGCATGAGGCGTTGGAATTGCGCCAAGCCGGGGTGAAAAACATCATCGCGGTCTTGGAAGGTTTTCAGACGGCGGATGAGTTGGAGCGCTTTGCCCGGCATGAGCTGCAGCCGGTAATCCACCAGCGGACACAAATCGAGCTGTTGCAGCAGACTCGCCTCAGCAAACCGTTGCAGGTCTGGCTCAAGATCGATTCGGGCATGCACCGCATGGGCGTGGCGCCCGCGATCGCCAAGGACTGTTGGCAGCAGCTGGCGGCACTGGAGTCGGTGGCGACGGTGCGACTCATGACCCATCTGGCCTCGGCCGACGACCGCAGCAGCGCACAGACCGAACAACAGCTCGCCACTTTCAGGCAGGCCGTCGCCGGCATCGAGGCGGAGACCAGTATCGCCAATTCGGCCGCTGTGCTGGGGTGGACCCAGGCCCACGGCGACTGGGTGCGTCCGGGCATCATGCTTTACGGTGTTTCGCCGTTTTGCAACGGCACGGCGGCCGACAATGATCTGCAGCCGGTGATGAGCCTGGAATCGCGTTTGATTGCCATCAATCATTTCAAGCAGGGTGACGCCATCGGTTACGGCGCGAGCTGGGTCTGTCCCGAAGCCATGCCCGTCGGTGTGGTGGCCTGCGGTTATGGTGACGGCTATCCGCGCCACGCCGTGCCGGGCACGCCGGTGTTGCTCAAGGACGGTTACGCCCCCCTGGTGGCGCGGGTGTCCATGGACACGGTTTGTGTCGATCTGCGCCGCCAACCCAAGGCCAAAATTGGCGACCCGGTAGTGTTATGGGGCAGGGGATTGCCGGTGGAGGAGGTCGCCGCGGCGGCGACCACCATCCCCTATGAACTGCTGTGTGCGGTGAGCCGCCGGGTAAACTTTCACTATCAGGCCTGAGCTTCGCTGGTTCGGTGGCGGAGACGGAAAGGGAGCGATGATCAGGATTCTGGCATCAATATTGCGCCGGCTGTTGGCGCGTCTATACAAGATCGAGGTCACCGGCCGGCAACACCTGGATGATCTGGATGAGAAGGTCCTGGTGGTGGCCAATCACACCTCGTTTCTCGATGCCTTGTTGTTGTACCTGTTCCTGCCGTTTCCGGTGACCTTTGCCATCAACACCCATCATTACCGTCAGTGGTATGTGCGTGCGGTGAGGAACGTGGTCGGATTGTTCCCCTTGGAGCCCGCCAATCCCTTGTCCATTCGTACCCTGATCCAGCGCCTGAATGAGGGCGAGCGGGTGGTGATCTTCCCCGAGGGGCGCATTACCGTCACCGGCACCTTGATGAAGGTCTATAACGGCCCGGGCCTGGTGGCCATCAAGAGCGGCGCCCAGGTGTTGCCGGTGGCCATCAACGGCGCGCAGTACACCACCTTTTCGCGCCTCAAGAACAAAGTGAGGTTGCGTTGGTTTCCCAGGATCACGCTCACCATTATGCCGCCGCGCCGGATTAAGTTGCCCGAGGACCTGCGCGGTCGCGATCAGCGTGAATACGCCGGCAAACGGCTCTCCGACCTCATGGTGGAGATGGTGTTCCAGGCCGATGCGGCCAACAATACACTGTTCGAGAGTCTGCTCGACGCCCGCAACATCCATGGCGGTCGGCATGTGGTGGTGGACGATCCGCAAAAGAGCCCCCTCAGCTATAACGACCTGCTGTTACGGGTACTGTTGCTGGGACGGTTGTTTAATGCGCGCAGCGCCAGGGGCGACAACGTGGGCGTGTTGCTGCCCAACATGAACGGCACGGTGGTGACCTTCTGGGCGCTGATCGCCCATGGCCGCGTGCCCGCCATGCTCAACTTCACCCTTGGGCCGGGCGGTATGGTCTCGGCCTGCGAGACCGCCGCCTTGAAGATCGTGATCACCTCGCGCCGGTTTGTGAAACGTGGCGAACTGGACGCAGTGATCGCCGCACTGGCGGACAAGGTCGAGATCGTCTATCTGGAGGAGGTGGCGCAGGGGATTTCCATTGGCGCCAAGATCAAAGCCTGGGTCGGCAGCCGCGTCGAGGCACTGGTCAAACGCCAGGCCGATTGCGAGACCGATCCCGACGCTGCCGCGGTGGTATTGTTCACCTCGGGCTCGGAGGGGGTGCCCAAGGGGGTGGTGCTGTCGCACCGCAACCTGTTGTCCAACACCCGCCAGCTCACCACCTGTTTTGATTTCAATGCCCGGGATGTAGTGCTCAACGCCATGCCCATGTTCCATGCCTTCGGTCTCACCGGCGGTACCCTGCTGCCCATTCTCAGCGGTATGAAGACCGTCCAGTATCCGTCGCCACTGCACTATCGTGTCATCCCCGAGTTGGCTTACGATGTGGGCGCCACCATCCTGTTTGGCACCAACACCTTCCTGGCCGGGTACGCGAAGGCGGCCCACCCCTATGATTTCTATTCGGTGCGCTACGTCTTCGCCGGGGCGGAAGCGCTCAAGCCCGAGACCCGCGAACTGTGGCAGCAGAAGTTTGGGCTACGGGTGCTGGAAGGTTACGGCACCACCGAGTGCAGTCCGGTGGTAGCAGGCAATACGCCGATGGATTATCGCCCCGGGAGCGTGGGTCGGCTGATGCCCGGGATGGAGTACCGGCTCGAAGCTGTGGAGGGGCTGGTCCAGGGCGGGCGTCTGCATGTGCGCGGCCCGAATGTGATGGCGGGCTATCTGCTGCACGATCGCCCCGGTGAATTGGTGCCGCCGCGTTCTATTTTCGGAGTGGGCTGGTATGACACTGGCGACCTCGTGGATGTCGACGACGATGGTTTTATTACCATTCAGGGCCGCGCCAGACGTTTCGCCAAGGTGGCCGGTGAGATGGTCTCCCTTGCCGTGGCGGAAAACCTGGCGGCCAAGGTCTGGCCCGAGGTGTCGCATGCGGCCGTCGCTCTCGAAGACGCAGGCAAGGGTGAGAAGGTAGTCCTGTTGACCGAGCAGCCCGATGCCGACCGCGCCACCCTGGTGGCACAGGCCCGGCGCGAAGGCGTAAGTGAGATCGGTGTGCCGCGCCAGGTGATAACGGTGGAACAGATCCCGCTGCTGGGAACCGGAAAGATCGATTATCTCCATGCCAAGGCGGTGGCGGAGGAACGGCTTTCAGCTGGAAGACAATAGCGATTTATGCCTGCGCCCCGGCGTGGGAAGTGGGAGGGATTCAGGGTGATCACATGAACCGACGCCAGTTCCTGGCGCTGCTGGGTCTATCCGGCCTTGCCACCGCCGCGATACGCTACTGGCCGGAACAGGGCTGGTGGAATCCCTGCCTCGACGGCCCCGTTCCCGAGGCACTGCTGCAACACGAGCTGGTGCAGGCCGCATGGCAGGGCATCGATCCGGCACGGGTGTGGGACAGTCATGTCCATCTCGCCGGTGCGGGGGACGGCGGCAGCGGTATCCGCATCGACCCGGACATGCGTTCCCCTTTGAATCCCATTGCCTACGGCCAGTTTCGATTTTATCTCGATGCAGCCTGCGTCGACGATGCCGAAGTTATCGATCAAGCCTATGTCTCACGGCTGCTGCAGCTGCATCAGGGATTCCAGCCCAGCAGCCGGTTAATGCTGCTGGCCTTTGATTATCGTCATGACGAAAATGGCCGCCCGTTGCCGCAGCAGAGCAATCTTTACGTACCCAATGAATATGCCGCCGAACTGCAGCAGCGTTATCCCGGCATCTTCGAATGGATCGCCTCCATCCATCCTTATCGGGAAGATTCCGTCGCGGCCTTGGAATGGGCCGTGGTTCACGGCGCGCGGGCGGTGAAGTGGTTGCCCTCGGTAATGGGTATAGACCCGTCCTCGAAACGCTGCGATGCTTTTTATGCCGCGCTGCAAACGCACGACATTCCATTGTTGACACACGCCGGCTCCGAATATGCCCTCGATGTGTTCGGATCACACCGCTTCAATCACCCGCTGCTGTTGCGCTATCCGCTGGAGCAGGGGGTGAAGCTCATTATCGCCCACTGTGCCTCCCTCGGTAACAACCCCGACTTGGACAAAGGTGAAAGGGCGAGCGAGCGCCACAATATTGAATTCTTCGCCCGCCTGATGGCGGACAATAGCTATGAAGGGCTGCTATATGGCGACATCGCCGCTATTACCACGATCAACCGCAGGCTGGAGGTGATCAAAACCGTGGTTACCCACGAAGAGTGGCATGGGAGACTGGTCAACGGCTCCGACTATCCGCTGCCCGGTGTCATGCCGTTGTATTCGCTGGGGCGTTATGTGGACGCCGGCGCACTGAGCGAGGAGGCCGCACGGGTATTGACCGAGATCAGACCCTACAACCCCCTGTTATTTGATTTTGTTTTGAAGCGCAGCCTGTCATTCGACGGAGCCCGGCTGGCGGATGAGGTGTTTGAAACAAGCAGGGTTTTTATGACTGCTGGTGTGGGATCAGACGCTCATGCCTGATTTATGATGGCGGGTAATTAATCAGGGAGTTGTGTTGGGATAGCATCACTGCACCCGCGTCTGCCAGGAACTTCTTTACGCCCCGGTTCCCGGCCTTATTTCTTTTTAACCGTCTTGGCATCGCTTTCTTCTTCGGTCTCATCCGCGTCAATCGATTCCAGTGCTTTATCCTCATAACGTTTGAAGATGACGACCTTGTCGCTCGGCTCCACTTCCACCAGTTTCAGGCATTGCCCCTTGGCCACGGTGAACTTGTTCAGTTCGCCGATCTCGCAGCGATCGGCGCCGTGTACCCGGATGTATTCGATCTCCCCGCAAGTGATACCGCTGAAGGTGATTTCGTTATACATGTCGTTGGTGGGTTTGACGTGTTGAAAGCCCTTGGTGACGGTTTCGTAGCGTACTTCTTCGTTCACATAGGCGGAGAACATGAAGATGATGCTGGTGACCTTGTCGGCCAAATCGTTTTTCAGTCTCAGACCAAGGCGGCAATAGTTGTCGCCGCCGTCCAGGTTTGCCACGGACAAGCGGGCGTATCGGGTGTCGGGGTGTTTGTCCTCGATGTACTCCCAGCTGTGATCCTTGTTGAGCATCACACGTTTGCCGTTGATCGTTACGGCCTCCACCCCGGCCAGCGCAGTGTTTGCGGTTGTCGTCATTAGCAGGGCGAAGAGGATTGTGAGTGTGCTTTTCATGCGGACTACCTATCTTGGCGGCCTTGAAGGGTTCGGGTCAGAGAAACCGCATTATATGCCGAGCAGGTGCCACGCCACAAAGTGGAAGCTTGTGTCGCATCATGCGCCGTTTCTGGCGACGACCGGTGGGCGCGTGAATGCACCGATACACCATTCTGGCATGCACAATCCCCCTTATTAAGAAATCCGCAATAATGGATACCTCTCTTCCGAAATATACTGCGAATGCTTTCCTGTCTGTGCGACGGCCGCGTCCATGCGGCCGATGATCCCGCACAGAGATGTCGGGCAACGCTGCTGTGAAATTAGTGTTAACAGGCCCTAATTGGCCAGCTCAACCATGTAATCAACGGCGGCCTTCACCTCGTCATCGCTGAGGGACTTTTTGCCACCCTTGGGTTTCATCTGGCCGAAACCGTTAATGGCGTTGTTGTACAGGGTGTCCATGCCCTTGGCGATGCGGTCGGCCCAGGCGGCCTGGTCACCGGTTTTGGGTGCGCCCATCAGACCGGTGGCATGGCACATCTTGCAGGTCTTGTTGTATACCGCTTCACCGTCGCTGGCGCTAGCCGGCAGCGAGATTAGCAGGGCGGCGGCGCCGACGATAGGGGTTGCAAGTTTTATCAGTCGCTTGAAGTTCATATTCGTATCTCCTTTTGCTCCAAGATTGTCAGTGACAATGAAGTGCGGCAGGAATGGTTTTTTAACGCCTGAATGGCTGCCATTTGCCTTACCCCAGCTTCACTCTTAGATGTATTGATTCCTTTGCGGAGGATTGGTCCGTAAGTTCTTTCATTCGCGTGTGCAAACCATACACGTTTGTTGAAAAAAGTCATACCCATTTTCGTATGGATAAACGGCATTTTTATTTGGTAGATGTTATGACACCTTTCATATTCCTCGCACGAACCGTGTCGGCGGTATAGCGCTGGCCTGAATGTTGCAGCGTTAGCGCGTGAGCGGCGAAAACCGTCCGATTCGGTGGTTGATCGTCAGAAAAACGTCAGTCGAAGGGAGGAAACAAGGTGACTACACCCATTTCAAACAACAATCCGGGCGGCATCGCCAACAATAAGTCGGCCCGTCCGGAAGCGCGTGATGCCAACGGGCGGGGCAGCGTTCCGGTTGCTGCCGACGAGGGACAGGTCGCCGATCGGCAGGCGGATGCGGTGACGGTCAGCCGTGCGGCGGAGATGTTGAGCCAGGGGGTGGCGTCGCAACGCGGCCGGGGTGTGATTCAGTCGCCCGAGCAGGCGGCACAGCTGGCACAACAGCTCAAGCCCCGTATCCAGGCCGACCCCGCCGGGGCGCTCGCCGCTCAGGCGCAGGGTCTCTCCGGCAGCATCATGGCCTTGTTGGAGGCGGGATAGTATCTCGGCGCCGTCTTCCTTACGGGCACAGGGAGGTGCCTGATTTTCTCATTGTGGCCGGCTGGTTGCGGCTGGCCTTGCCGGGCATGAAGCTCTATTATATGGAACTTCATAGAACGAAATTCATTTCCCCCGGCATTTCATGCAGCAGCGATACATCACACTTTTCATCCCCGGCCTGCTGGGCGCCAACGTCCTGCGCGAACGCCGCTATTTTGAGGGGCTGGCGCTAGCGGAGCTGGAGTTGTTATTGTCGCGCGCCCGTCAGCGCCGTCATCAGGCGCGGGCGCCGGAATCCGTCCTGTTCAGTCTGTTCGGTCACTCCGCCGCAGAGGCCAGTCCGCCCGTGGCGCCCGTGACCCATATCGTCGATCAGGGGACGGAATCCGATCTCTTCTGTCTGCGTGCCGACCCCGTTCACCTGCAGCCGGACCGTGACCGCGTCGTCATGATGGGTAACCGGCAGCTGGCGGTAACGGCCGAAGAGGCGCGGCAGCTGGCGACGGAATTCAACCGCCTGTTCGGCGAGGACGGGCTCAGGCTGGAGGTGCCCGTTCCCGAACGCTGGTATCTCAAGCTTGGTCATGCCCCGGACATCCGCACCCGACCCCTGAATGAGGTCATCGGCCGGGATATTCATCACCACCTGCCCACCGGCGGCGACGCCCTGCATTGGCACAAAATCCTCAACGAGGTGCAGATGCTGTTTTACGCCAGCCCGGTGAACGAGGCGCGGCGCCGGCGCGGCCTGCCCGAAATCAACAGCATCTGGCTATGGGGCGAGGGTGCCCTGCCGCAACTGCCCGCTGAAACCTGGCAACAGGTGTGGAGCAACGAAACCCTCAGTGCGGCCCTGGCCCGTCTCAGCGGCAGCGAGCTGGCCACCCTGCCGGCCAGCGCCGAGGAGTGGCTGGAACAGGCCGGGGCGGCGGGCCGGCACCTGGTGGTGATCTAGGCCGTGGCCGACGCCCTGCACCGGCAGGACCTGCAGCGCTGGCGCGATATGGTCGAAGCGGTCAACGACGACTGGCTGCTGCCGCTGATCGCGGCGCTGAGAACCAACAGCCTTGCAGGTATCCGCCTGCTCAGCGACAACGCCGAGTTCGAGATCGACCCTAAAGGACTGAAACGCTGGTGGCGCCGGCGTCGATCGCTGATGAGTCTGCAATTGAGCGCCTGATGACGGTCCGTATCCTGCGCCGCCGCGTGCCTGACAACTGGCGCGCCCTGTTCCCGGAGTTGCATCCGGTGCTGGCGCGGGTCTATGCCAGTCGCCGGGTGGCCAGCGGCCGCGAACTGGAAAACAGCCTGGAAAATCTGCCGCCGCCCAGCCGGATGAAGGGAATGGAGCGCGCGGTGGAGGTATTGGCCTCAGCCGTCGATGGGGGGCGCCGCATCCTGGTGGTGGGGGATTTCGATGCCGACGGCGCCACCAGCACGGCGGTGGCGCTGCGCGCCCTGCGCCTGCTGGGTGCCGCCGATGTCCATTTCCTGGTACCTAACCGCTTCGAATACGGCTACGGCCTGACGCCCGAAATCGTGGCCGTCGCCGCCGACAAACAACCTGACGTCATCGTCACCGTGGACAACGGCATCGCCAGTCTGGAGTGGGTGCGGGCGGCGCGGGCGCGGGGCATGCAGGTGGTGGTGACCGATCATCACCTGCCGGGCAAGGAGCTGCCCGAGGCCGAGGCCATCGTCAATCCCAACCAGCCCGGTTGCGGCTTCCCGGGCAAGGCCCTGGCCGGGGTGGGCGTCATCTTTTACGTGATGATGGCGCTGCGCGCCGCCCTGCGCGACAGCGGCTGGTTCGAACGACGCAGTCTGCCGGTGCCCAATCTGGCGCGGCTGCTGGATATCGTTGCACTCGGCACCGTGGCCGACGTGGTGCCGCTGGACCACATTAACCGCATCCTGGTGGCCCAGGGGTTGGCCCGCATCCGCGGCGGCTGCTGCTGTCCCGGCATCGATGCATTGCTTGAAATAGCCGGACGGCGGCGCGAAAACATCGTCGCCGCCGACATGGGTTTTGCCGTTGGTCCGCGCCTCAACGCCGCCGGCCGGTTGCAGGACATGAGCATCGGCATCCAATGCCTGTTGACGGACGATCCGCAGCGGGCGCGCGAGCTGGCCAAGGAACTGGACGCGCTCAACCGCGAGCGCCGTTCCATCGAGGAGGAGATGCGTGACCAGGCCCTCGACCATCTGCAGGCGCTGCAACTGGAGGATTCCGCCGCGTTGCCCGCGGGTTTGTGCCTGTTCCATGAGGCATGGCACCAGGGGGTGATCGGCATTCTCGCCGCGCGCATCAAGGAGCGCTTTCACCGCCCGGTGATCGCCTTTGCCGCGGCCGATGACGGGCATATCAAGGGGTCGGCCCGCTCCGTCCCCGGTTTCCACATCCGCGACGGCCTGGACGCGGTGGCGACCCGTTTTCCCGGCCTGGTGCAGAAGTTCGGCGGCCATGCCATGGCGGCGGGCCTGACGCTCAAGCGCGGCAACTTCGAAGACTTCGTCTGCGCCTTTGACGAGGAGGTGCGGCGTCACCTGGGCGAGGATGAGCTGCGCGGCCGGCTCTGGAGCGACGGTGCCCTACCTGCCTCGGATCTGAACCTGGCGCTGGCCGAGTCCCTGCGCCGGGCCGGACCCTGGGGACAGGGGTTTCCCGAGCCGGTCTTCGACGGTGAATTCAGCCTGGTGAATCGCCGCATCGTGGGCGAACGCCATCTGAAGCTGACGCTGCGGGCCGACGGCAGCGATGTGCCGCTCGACGCCATTGCCTTCAACACCGTCGATGACGACTGGCCCGCCGGAACCGCGGCGGTGAAAATGGCTTACAAACTGGATGTGAATCACTATCGTGACAGCCGCAACCTGCAGCTGATGGTCGAGCATATCGAACCGCTCGAGCCGGCTTCCGGGCGGAAGGGGTGATGGTGGGGCGGCCAGGCTGGAAAGGCCATCTGTTTATTCCCCATTCAATTAGGGCCTGTTAACACTAATTTCGGAGCAGCGCCGGCGGCCCATTTTTCACGGGACAAGGCGCATTGACCGGCAGTGTACTTGCCGTACATGAGCGAGATGCAACGCCGTCCCGGGGAAAATGGGCCCCGTCCCGTCGGGTTGCGCCCCAGAACGGGCCATGCGGCGTTGCTCGTACCCAAAGCACTCGCTCCGCTCGCGGGGCAGGCTCTCGCTCATTTGGAATAACCAAACTACACTCCTCGCGCCTTGCCTGGCCCGTTCTGGGGCATCAACGCTGCTCCGAAATTAGTGTTAACAGGCCCTAAAGTATTCAGCCGCCATAATCGATATATCCAATGTGGGCTGGTTGCCGGGGACGGGTCAGCTGGCAGGTTACTGCGTCCGCCGGTTGCATTGTATGAGCGTGTTTCGGCCGTGGTGACTGGGTCGATATATCAATACCAAGGAACGGCCATTGCTTGCTAAAGTGCGCACTCTTTTCAAATTTAACCGGGATATCCTTTTGCCATTTGTTTTACTGGGTGCGGGGATAGCGCTGGTATGGCTGTTTCCCGACCCTGTCGTGCTCTCTGTTTTTGTCGCCATGATGTCCTTTTTGTGGATGTGGCAGGGCAAACGGACAACGCCGCGGAGCACGTCGGCCGATGTTTCGGCGGGTCAATTCGCTGCCGCCGTCGGGCATGAGATCAATAACACACTCGATGCCGTTCGCAGTGATATGCATGAGCAGTTCGGGCGCGCCAAAAACGAGCTGGGCCAGGTGCGCGGCTTGCAGGCCGATGCCATCGAGGGCCTGGTCGAGAGTTTCACCGGCCTGGAGCGGCAATCCAAACAGCAGCTCGAGATGGTGGTCGATTTGATCCGGCGCATCTCGGGCCAGTTCTCCGATGATTCCGGGCAGCACCGGATGGCGCAGGAGGCGGCGGAGATCGTGGCCGTATTCGTCGACAATATCAAGGCCATGGGCAAGGGCAGCATGGATCTGGTCAATGCCCTGAACGAAATCAGTGAACAGTTAACGGCGGCCGACAGGCTGTTGTCGGAGATCGACGGCATCAGCGCCCAGACCAACCTGCTGGCCCTGAACGCCGCCATCGAGGCCGCCCGCGCCGGCGAGGCCGGGCGCGGCTTCGCGGTGGTGGCGGACGAGGTGCGCAAGCTGTCCCAGCGCAGCAGTCAATTCAGTGAACAGATTCGCGACAACTATGAGGTCACCCGGCAGGCCATGGAACGGGCCGGCGAGATTGTCGGCGAGATGGCCTCGCGCGATATCAACATGGCGCTGACTTCACAGGGCCGCATTGCGGAAATGATGGATGAAGTCGCCGACACCAACAAATTCCTGTCCCAGGAGCTGAATGATGTTTCCAGTCTGGCGGAGAATATCAGTGACAATGTGGCGGTGGCCGTGCGCTCGCTGCAGTTCGAGGACATGACACGCCAGTTGATCGAGGGGCTCGAGGGTCGCAATGACACCCTGCAGTTGCTGACCGACAGGCTGATGGACATAAATCAGGTGGTGACGGGGGGCTCGGTAGCGCATGGCGAGTTGCTGGAAAGGGTTCAGCAGATCAAGGCGGAAATCGACCGGGAACTGGAAATCCTGGCGCATCGTTCCATTCGGCAGCAGGATATGGATTCAGGTGAGGCCGAACTATTCTGAAACAGATCAGGGAAGGTAGCGAGACAATGGCGAAGATACTTGTGGTCGACGACGAAGAACCGATCCGCACACTGGTCAGCAAGATCCTCGGCAAGGATGGTCATGAGGTCATGGAGGCGGAGGACGGCGTGCACGCCTGCGAGGCCTATCAAGATGCCGAGATCGATCTGATCATTACCGACCTGGTGATGCCGCGAAAAAACGGCATCGAGATGATCATGCAACTGAAAAAGAGCCATCCCGACGTTAAAGTGATCGCCATCTCGGGCGGATCCGGTTTTTCCGGCCAGATCGACCTGCTGTCGGTGGCCCAACTGCTGGGCGCCAGGCACATCATCAAGAAGCCGTTTACCGTGGACGAAATCCGCGCCGCGGTCAACGATATGCTCAGTTATTAATCCGGCAATAAACATTGCCGGGTTAATACGCGGCACAGGGATGTGCCGCCATTGGCCGAAGGCCAATGGGAGCCCGGTAAAACCCAGCAGATTCACGCATCTGCGCCAGGCTTTACCGGGCGACGATCAAATAGGTCAGGACGACCTATTTGATTGCCGGG
>JASBUE010000259.1 GCA_030148045.1 Candidatus Tenderia sp. | reverse complement strand
GTCAGCGGCAACGGCAACAGCATCACCACCCACAGCGGCGGTGGCATCTTCAACAGCCGTGATATCACCCTCACCAACTCCACCGTCTATGACAACCAAGCCCTGAGCTGCAGCGACTGCGGCGCGGTCAATGCCGAGGTCGGCGGCAACGAACTGGCCATGTTCAGCACCAGCACCAGCAACACCCCGACGCTGGTGCTGAGCAACACCATTATCGCCGACGGCGCCAACAGCGAACCCGGTGAACCGGCCTGCGCCGGTGTCACCGGCTTCATTCAATCCATTGGCAACAGCATGTCCAGTGACGACAGCTGCAATCTGTCGAACGGCAAGGATCAGAGAAATGTCACCACGCTAGGCCTGGATCCCGCCTTGACCACCTCGAGTGACATCAACGGAACAACACTGGAACACACGGCGCTCCACGCCCTGCAAGCGGCCAGCCCGGCCATCGATGCCGGTTCCAGCACCTCCTGCCCCTCTGTCGATCAACGCTTCCTGTTGCGTGACGACAAATGCGACATCGGCGCGTACGAATTCGGGGCGACCGAGCAGCAGACGGCCAAGTGGGTCGACCTGAAAATCACCATTGCCGACAGCCCGGACCCCGAGCCACCCAATACGCCGGAAGAACCCCTGACTTACGTCATCACCCTCACCAATCAGTATGTGGATGTCGACGCCAACGGTGTCGTTCTCCTTGTCACGCTCCCTCCCACTTACCGCTTTTCCAAGGTCACCATGGTGTCCACCGGCAGCACCCCGAGCTGCGGAGAGCCCAACTCCCAGAATGTCCTGGGCTGCACCGTCGAGACCCTCCCCGGTCTGGGCCGGGCCGAGTTTTTCATCTCCGGCATTCCCACCCGGGAAGGCGTCATCACCGTAAAGGCCTCCGCCTTTGCCAACGAACCGGATGCCTTCGAGCAGAACAACACCAACATTACGGAAGATACGGTAATCGACCCCGAAGCCGGGGACCCCACCAACTTCAACGGCATCAGCGGCGGCGGAGGCGGCATGCTGCATCCCGCCGCCCTGCTGCTACTGGGTGCCGCCGCCCTGGCCCGCCGCAGAGCTTAAAAACCCAAGCGCCGCGCCGTCTCTGCCAGCCGCCTGCCCAGAGCACGGCAGAGGCGGGACTCCTCCGCGCTGATTTCCCTGTTATCGTCCACCCCCGCCCAGTGGCTTGCGCCGTAAGGTGATCCGCCGCTGGTGGTGGCAGCCAATTCGGTCTGTGTGCCGGGCAGCCCCAGCAATAACATGCCGTGATGCAGCAGTGGGATCATCATGGATAGCAGACAGCTTTCCTGGCCGCCGTGCAGCGTGCCGCTGGACGTGAAAACGGCGGCCGGCTTGCCGGCCATGGCACCGGACAACCACAAGGCGCCGGTGGTATCCAGAAACGATTTCAGCGGTGCCGCCATGTTACCGAAATAGGCCGGACTGCCCAGCGCCAGGCCGGCACACTCAGTGAGATCCGCCAGCGTCGCATAAGGCGCCCCCTGCTTTGGGACCGCCGCCTCGGTGGCTTCACACACGGGAGAAACCGCCGGTACCGATCGGATGCGCGCCTCGGCGCCCTTAACCTCTTCGACCCCGCGCGCCAGCAACTGCGCCATGCGCGCAACACTGCCGTCGCGGCTGTAATACAGCACCAGGATTTCAGTCATTTACTCCCCCAAAACAAATAATTATCGACTCTTGGTCACCTTGACACCGCTTCAACGGCGATGCTAGTTTTCGGTGATAGTATAAGCCTATCCATTCGTTGGGTGAAAAACACAAGGTCTAGCCAGGATCGTGAAATCCCCTGTATCCAGCAGCGTCACTCATTACGGGATCACCCTCATTGCCCTCAGCCTCATCACCGGCTGCGCCACCGCGCCCCCGACACAGGAGATGAGCGATGCCCGCCAGAGCGTGGAAGCCGCCGCAAGCATAGGCGCCGACAAACATGCCCCGGCCGCGCTCAACAGCGCCCAGCAGCTTCTATCCAAGGCGCAGGACGACCTGAAGGCGGGTGAGTACAAGGAGGCCCAGAAAGAGGCCGTGGCCGCGCGTGAGGCGGCCCGTCAGGCGATGGCGATCTCCCAGGCAAAACACGCGGAGCCCGCGGCAAGAGTCGATGCCAAAGAAAAGCCGCAGCCCCCCGCCGAAGCAGCGCCCGGCAGGCTTTACAGGGTCAAGAAAAACGACAACCTCTGGAACATCGCAGCCAAACACTCCGTCTACGGCGACCCCTTGTTATGGCCGCTGTTGCTCAAGGCCAACGCCGAACGAATTCATAACGCCGACCTGATCACCCCCGGCCTGAAATTGATCATCGATCCGGCGCCTACAGAGCAGGACAAGATGGCCGCCAGACAACATGCCAAACAACGCGGCGATAGGGCACGCCAGGCCAAGGACGCGTCCTATCTGGGCCGATACGGGCTACGCTAGAATCAAACCGGCCGTGCGCCAATGAACCGACTCAAACAGCTCGTCTCATTTCTGCGCTATGTGGCGCAAACATTTTATGATGATCGTTGCCTGCGCAGCTCCGCGGCATTGACTTATACCACGCTCCTCTCGCTGGTCCCCCTGTCGGCGGTCGTGTTCGCCGTGTTTGCCGCCTTCCCCGTGTTCGACACCTTCGCGGCGCAGATACAAAGCTTCGTTTTTGAAAACTTCGTCCCGACCTCGGGCGAGGCGATCCAGCGGTATATCGAGGAGTTTGCCGGCAAGACCTCGAGACTCACCGCCATCGGCACCGGCTTCCTCATCCTTGCCGCGCTGTTGTTGATGAACACCATCGAAGGGGCGATGAACGACATCTGGTATATCAAGAGCAGCCGCAAGGCGATTCCGAAATTCATGGTCTACTGGGCCATGCTGACACTGGGCCCCATCCTGATCGGCGCCAGCCTCGCCGCCACCTCCTATCTCACTTCCCTGCCGCTGTTCGGCGAGACCGCCCTGATCGCCGGACTCAAGGCCAAACTGCTCGCCCTGCTGCCCTTCTTCGCCACCGCCATCGCCTGCACGCTGCTGTATGCGATTGTACCCAACACCTATGTTCCGCTGCGCAATGCGCTCACAGGCGCGATGGTGGCGGCGGCACTGTTCGAACTGGCGAAGAAGGGCTTCGCCCTCTACGTCACCGCGTTTCCAACCTATGAGATAATCTACGGCGCCCTGGCCACCATCCCCGTGTTTCTGGTCTGGCTCTACCTCTCCTGGATGGTGGTCTTGCTGGGGGCCGAGATCAGTTATTGCCTGTCTCACAAGGCCGGCGCGAAACAGGACGGCAGCCTCAGCGCCGGACAGATGCTGCTCAATGATTTCAAACTGATCGGGCTGCTCTGGCGGGCACAACAGCGTGATAAATTGCTGGATGAAGGAGAACTCGTCCAGGAAGGCGCGGGCGCCGATATCGATATCCGCACCAGCCTGGCACGTCTACAGGAAAGCGGCCTGATACATAAGACCGCCGACGGCCAGTGGGCACTGTCCAGGGACAGCGCCAGGCTGACCCTGGCTGATCTCTACCGCGCCCAGGCCAACACCCTGCCCGAGATCGATGCCGGACTCATAGACCAGGACCCCATGGCCCGGGCGTTGAGCCAGGCCCTGTCACACGCCAACCGGCATGTCAGCGCAGCGCTGGCCATTCATCTGCAACCCATCTACCAGGGCGCATTGCGCCACCCTGTCTCCGCACGGCAAGAATCTGAAACACCGGACAACGCCGAAACGCAAAAAGAACACCCCGAAAGGCAACGCATCGAACCGACCATCGGGCTATGATCCCAGCCCGGAACAACACATGAGATCGTCCGGCGGCTTTTTCATGGCATGCCCGGTTGAGACAGACGGTAGGTCAATCCACCCTGCCGTCGCGCGCCGCCTTGAGCACCAGGGCGTCTAAGGCCTCGCCGTCCATCAGGCCGCGCTCGGCCACGATGTCGCGCACCGGGCGACCGCTCTGTTCCGACGCCTTGGCCACCTCGGCCGCGGCGGCGTAACCGATCTCGGTATTGAGCAGGGTCGCCAGACCCACGCTGGCATGGAGGAACTCCCTGCAGCGCTCGCGATCGACCTGCAGGCCCTTGAGGTTGCGTTACGTGGCGGCATTGACGGCGTTGGTCAGCCAGTCCATGGCGTCGAACAGGGCCGAGCCCATGGCCGGCATCATGACATTCAGTTCCAGCTGCCCCGCCTGGGTCATGCAAGCGACGGCCGCATCCTGTCCCAGGACCTGATAACAGACCTGGTTCAGCATCTCGAACATCACCGGGTTGACCTTACCCGGCATGATGCTCGATCCGGGTTGCACCGGCGGCAACAGGATCTCGCCCAGGCCGGTGCGCGGGCCGGAGGCCAGCAGGCGCATGTCGTTGCTGATGCGGGTCAGTTCCAGGGTGAGGTCACGAATCGCCGAGGAGAGCCGCTGCACGTCATGCATGGATTGCATCTGCGCCGCCAGGTCGCCGGCGGGACGGATCTTCTCACCGGTCAATTTTGCCAATTCGCCGGCAACGCGGCGGGCGTAGTCCGGCGAGGTATTCAAACCGGTACCGGCGGCACTGCCGCCCAGACCGATCTGACACAAGGGGTCACGGCATGCCTCCAGGGATTCAGCGGCGCGGCGCAGGATCCAGGCATAGGCGTTGAACTCGCGCCCCAGGGTGGTGGGCACCGCGTCCTGCAGATGGGTGCGGCCGCTTTTGGCCGTGTCCTCTTCCGCCGCGCCGATGCGGGCATATTCATCGGCCATGTCGTTGATGGCATCGATCAGGCGCGGCAGCTTGGCCAGGGCGGCAAGGCGAATCGCCGTGGGAATGGTGTCGTTGGTGCTCTGCCCCATGTTGACATGGTCGTTGGGATGGACCGGTGTGTAGACACCTTTCCCGCCCCCCAGCGCGACATTGGCCAGATTGGCGATCACCTCGTTGCTGTTCATGTTATGGCTGGTGCCAGCGCCGGCCTGGAAGCGGTCGACCACGAACTGCTCCAGGTAGTCACCGGCCAGGATCTTGTCGCAGGCCTCGATAATCGCCCGGGCCAACCTGTCATCCAGCCAGCCCGGCTGGTTGTTGGCGACGGCGGCGGCGCGCTTGATGCGCACGTGCGACATGACGAAATCGGGGTCGGGACGGCGGCCGCTGATGGGGAAATTGATCACCGCGCGGGCGGTCTGGGCCCCGTACCAGGCCGCCGCCGGCACCTGGATCTCGCCCAGACTGTCCTTTTCAATGCGGTATTCTTGATCGTCGCTCACAAAAACCTCCGGGGAATGGCGTATAAAGAAATCGCTACAGTGTAAACCATCGACATGTCCGGCCAAAGCTGGCGACGGCTCAAGGATTCAGCTAAGGTTTTGCTAGCCGATTCTTCATAGACGAGGAACGCCATGACCATCTGCAAACAGTTCTTCATCTCCGGCCGCGTCCAGGGGGTCTGGTACCGCGCCTCGACCCGGCAGCGGGCCCAGAACCTCGGCATTGGTGGTTATGCCCGCAACCTGCCCGACGGTGGCGTGGAGGTATTGGCCTGCGGCCCGGAAGACAGGGTCGCCGAACTGGAGGCATGGCTGTGGCAGGGACCGGCCAGCGCCCAGGTGGCGGATGTCCAGGGAGAAGAGGT
>JASBUE010000283.1 GCA_030148045.1 Candidatus Tenderia sp. | reverse complement strand
CATCGACAAGGCCGTGATCGCCGCCGTCAAAGAACTGCAGAACCTGTCCAAGCCCTGCGCCGATGCCAAGGCCATCGCCCAGGTCGGCACCATCTCGGCCAACGCCGACGAGGAGATCGGCCAGATCATCGCCGGCGCCATGGACAAGGTCGGCAAGGAAGGCGTCATCACCGTCGAAGAGGGCACGGGCCTGCAGAACGAGCTGGACGTGGTCGAGGGGATGCAGTTCGACCGCGGCTATCTGTCACCCTACTTCGTCACCAACCAGCAGAGCATGACCGCCGAGTTGGAAGATCCCTACATTCTGATCACCGATAAGAAGATCGGCAACATCCGTGAACTGCTGCCGTTGCTGGAAAACGTGGCCAAGGCCGGCAAGCCGCTGGTGATCATCGCCGAGGACGTGGAAGGCGAAGCGCTGGCGACGCTGGTGGTCAACAGTATCCGCGGCATCGTCAAGGTGGCCGCGGTCAAGGCGCCCGGTTTCGGTGACCGTCGCAAGGCCATGTTGCAGGACATCGCCATTCTCACCGGCGGCCAGGTGATCTCGGAAGAGGTGGGCCTGTCGCTGGAAAAGGCCACCCTGGACGAGCTGGGCAGCGCCAAGAAGGTTCAGATCAGCAAGGACGAGACCACCGTCATCGACGGCGCCGGTGCCGCCGCCGAAATCGAGGCCCGCGTCGGCCAGATCCGCGCTCAGCTGGAAGAGACCTCTTCCGAGTATGACCGTGAAAAACTGCAGGAACGTGTCGCCAAGCTGGCCGGCGGTGTGGCGGTGATCAAGGTTGGTGCCGCCACCGAGATGGAAATGAAGGAGAAAAAGGCCCGCGTCGAAGATGCCCTGCACGCCACCCGTGCGGCGGTGGAAGAGGGCGTGGTGCCCGGCGGCGGTGTCGCCCTGGTGCGCGCCATTCAGGCCATCAAGGGCCTGACCGGCGACAACCACGACCAGGACGTGGGTATCAACATCGCCCGCCGTGCCATGGAAGAGCCGCTGCGCCAGATCGTCGCCAATGCCGGTGACGAGGCCTCGGTAGTCATCAACAAGGTCGCCGAAGGCAAGGGCGCCTTCGGCTATAACGCCGCCAGCGGCGAATACGGTGACATGATCGAAATGGGGATTCTGGATCCCACCAAGGTGACCCGTTCCGCACTGCAGAACGCCGCCTCGGTCGCCGGTCTGATGATCACCACCGAAGCCATGGTGGCCGAACTGCCCAAGGAAGAGGCCCCGGCCATGCCCGACATGGGCGGCATGGGCGGTATGGGCGGCATGATGTAGTGCGACGCCGTACACTTCCCGTGTAGCAAAAAGAAGCCCCGCTAAGCGGGGCTTTTTTGTGCCTGCATGGCGTGTTGTTATGGTTCGAGATTATTCCAGCGACAGGCCCGATGTGTCATCCTCATCGGCCAACGAGAGGCCGGTCTCTTTTTCTTTCAGATGACTGCCTTTCTCTTCCAGATCGATACGCAGTCGCAGGTTGTTGGGTGAATCGGCGTTGCGCAGCGCCTCTTCCAGGGTGATGCGCCCTTCCTTATAGAGGTAGTAGAGGGCGCCATCGAAGGTGCGCATGCCGATATTTTCTGATTTTTCCATGATCTCTTTGATGGCGTGAATCTCGCCTTTCAGGATCAGGTCGCAGATCATGGGCGTGCCCAGCAGCACCTAGATGGCGGCGGCGCGCTTGCCGTCCACGGTGGGGATCAGGCGTTGTGAAACGAAACCGCGGATGTTCAGCGACAGGTCCATCAGCAGCTGCTGGCGGCGCTCCTCGGGGAAGAAGTTGATGATACGGTCGAGCGCCTGGTTGGCGTTGTTGGCGTGCAGGGTGGAGATGGCCAGGTGGCCGGTCTCGGCGAAGGCGATGGCGTGTTCCATGGTTTCTCGGTCGCGGATCTCGCCGATCAGGATGACATCGGGCGCCTGGCGCAGGGTGTTCTTCAGGGCGTCCTCGAAGCTGGCGGTATCCACACCCACCTCGCGCTGGTTGACGATGGACTTCTTGTGCTTGTGGACGAATTCGATCGGGTCTTCGATGGTGATGATGTGGCCGGCGCTGTTGCTGTTGCGGTAATCGATGAGCGCCGCCAAAGATGTTGATTTGCCCGAGCCGGTGCCACCCACGAACAGCACCAGGCCGCGTTTCTGCATCACCAGTTTGGTGAGCACCTCGGGCAGGCCCAGGTCTTGCCAGTTGGGGATGTCCATCTTGATGGCGCGGATCACCATGCCGACCTGGTTACGCTGTTGAAAGATGTTGACACGGAAGCGGCCGACACCCGCTTCGGAGATGGCCAGGTTGCATTCGGGCCGCTCCTTGAAGTCCTGCTTCTGCTCCTCGTTCATAATCTGGTCGGCGATTTCCGTCACCCGGCCGGGTGACAGCGGCGTCTTTTCAAGTGGCACCAGCTGGCCCTGGATCTTGGCGCTGGCGGGTGCGCCGGTGGTCAGATAGAGGTCGGAAGCGTCCTTCATGACCATGATTTTCAGGTAGTCTTTGAGTTCCATATCGTCTGAGCATCCATTTTTTGACGGCAAGATGTTCGTTGACAAGGTATCGGCGTTAGAGGGGGTAACTTGAGAGATGGTATGATGCCGGGATGGTCGCCACGGGTGGGGGAAGCGGCTCTAACCTGTTCTTTACTTGCAAAAAATAGCCAACTGGTTTTTATGGAAAACAGAAACGATCATGCCGGCATCGCTCTGCCGCGGGCAGGTTTGGAGGCGTTGTCCGCCGAGTTGCGCCGCAACCTCGAGCGCGACTGGCAATCCTTTCGCGAGGTCGCGCCCCAGGACGCGCAACGGCTGGCCAAAAACACGACCCTCACGGCCTCCCTGTGCAAGGTCTGGGCCTGCAGTGACTTCGTCGCCAAGACCTGTGTGCGCTACCCGGCCATGCTAGCCGAGCTGGTCGACAGCGGTCATTTGCAGGCGCGCTGCGAGGCCGAATACTTCGCCGGGCGATTGGCCGCAATGTTGGCGGATGTGGCCGACGACAACAGTCTGGGCGTGGCCTTGCGCCGTTTTCGCCGGCGCGAGATGGTGCGCATCGCCTGGCGCGACCTGGCCGGCTGGGCCGGGCTGGACGAGACCCTGCGCGATCTTTCCGCCTTGGCGGCCGCGTGCGTGGATCAGGCATTGACGTGTCTGCACGTCTGGCAGTGTGCCGAGTTCGGTGAGCCCAAGGGTGAAGACAGTGGCCGGGCGCAGCAAATGGTAGTGCTGGGCATGGGCAAGCTGGGCGCCGGCGAGCTGAATTATTCCTCCGATATCGATTTGATCTTCGCCTACCCGGAAGAGGGCAGGACCGAGGGCGAAGGCAGGGAATTGAGCAACAGCGAATACTTCGTGCGCCTGGGGCGGCGTTTGATCACCGTCCTGGATCAGCGTACCCACGAGGGTTACGTATTCCGCGTCGACATGCGCCTACGGCCCTTCGGCGATACCGGGCCCCTGGAGATCAGCTTTGACGCCATGGAAGACTACTATCAGGTCCACGGCCGCGAGTGGGAGCGCTACGCCATGGTCAAGGCGGCGGTGACCGCCGGTGACCGCGCCGCCGGCGCCAAGCTGATGGCTATCCTGCGGCCCTTCGTCTATCGCCGTTATCTGGACTACGGCGCGTTTGAGTCGTTGCGCGAGATGAAGGAGATGATCGCCCGCGAGGTCAAGCGCAAGGGCATGGAAAACAACATTAAGCTCGGCCCGGGCGGCATCCGCGAGGTGGAGTTCATCGGCCAGGCCTATCAGCTGATTCGTGGCGGGCGCGACCGCGCCCTGCAGATTCGTCCCATTCAAAAGGTGCTGGCGCTGCTGGCGCAGATGGATTGTCTACCGGGCTATGTGGTGAACACGCTGACGCAGGCCTATGTCTTTCTGCGCCTCGCCGAGAACCGGCTCCAGGCCATGGCCGACCGGCAGACCCACACGCTGCCGAAAAACGACACCGACCGGCAACGCCTGGCCCTGGCCATGGGCTACGATGAGTGGACGGTCTTCGAGGTGGATCTACGCGATCAGATGGCCGCCGTGCATGACGCCTTCGAGCAGGTGTTCGTGGCGCCGCAGCGCGAGCAGGCCGCGGCGCAGGGCTCCGAATTCGATGCCGTCTGGAGCGGTTCGGCCAGCGCCGAGGCGGCGGCCAAGCTGCTGCAGCAGCAGGGATACGGCCAGCCCGCGGAGGCCTTGCAGGTGCTAAAGCGCCTGCGCGAAGGGGCGGCGTTTCGCAGTCTGTCCAAGCGCGGCCACGAACGCCTGGA
This sequence comes from Candidatus Tenderia sp., assembly GCA_030148045.1. Taxonomy (GTDB): domain Bacteria; phylum Pseudomonadota; class Gammaproteobacteria; order Tenderiales; family Tenderiaceae; genus Tenderia. The sequence continues at coordinate 10,450 of JASBUE010000283.1, read as the reverse complement.
TCGTTTGATGCCGCTGCTGCTGGGGGCGGTGGCGGCGGAGGATCAGCCCGAACAGGTCTTGGTGCGGGTCGTCAATCTGCTCGAGGCCATCGTGCGCCGCACCGCCTACCTGGCCCTGCTGGTGGAGAACCCCATGGCCCTGTCGCAGCTGGTGCAACTGTGCGCCGCCAGCCCCTGGATCGCCCGCCACCTGGCCCGCTACCCCATTCTGTTGGATGAGTTGCTCGACGCCCGCAGCCTGTATGCGCCGCTGGACCGCGCCGGGCTGGAGGCGGAGTTGAACCAGACCCTGGCGCAACTGGATGACGATCTGGAACAGCAGATGGACACCCTGCGCCATTTCAAGCAGGCCAATGTGCTGCGTGTGGCGGCTGCCGATGTCATGGGCGCCTTCCCGTTGATGATGGTCTCGGACCACCTTACCGAGATCGCCGAGGTGGTGCTGGGGCAGGTGGTGCGTATCGCCTATGACTACCTGGCGCGGCGCCACGGCCGGCCGCGCTGCAACACGGGTGAAGCCGAGTGCGAGCCCGGCTTCATCGTCATCGGCTATGGCAAGCTGGGCGGCATCGAGCTGGGCTACGGTTCCGATCTGGATCTGGTGTTTCTGCACGACGACAGCGCCCTGGGCCAGTCCACCGGCGGCGAGAACAGCGTCGACAATAGTGTCTTTTTCGCCCGTCTGGGGCAGCGTATCATCCACATCATGACCGCCCACACCCCGGCCGGTACGCTCTATGAGGTGGACGCGCGCCTGCGTCCCAGCGGTGCCGCCGGCATGCTGGTGAGCAACATGACGGCCTTCAGTGCCTACCAGGAAAACGAGGCCTGGACCTGGGAGCACCAGGCCCTGGTGCGTGCCCGTGTGGTGGCGGGTGACGCGGCGCTGGCCGAACGCTTCCTGGCGGTGCGCAACCAGGTGCTGTCGCGTCCGCGTGATCCGGCCGAGCTGCAGCGCGAGGTGCGCGAGATGCGCGAAAAGATGCGCGGCAAGCTGTCCAAGGCGGGTGAGGGCATGTTCGATCTGAAGCAGGATCCGGGCTGCATCGCCGATATCGAGTTCATCGTCCAGTACGCGGTGCTGCGCTGGGCCCATGAGCATCCCGCCCTGTTGCAGTGGACCGACAATGTGCGCCTGTTGCAGACCCTCTCCGACGAAGGACTGCTGGATGTTCAGGACGCCCGACTGCTGGCCGACGCCTATCGCACCTATCGCGCCGAGGTCCATAGGGTGGCCCTGCAGGAGACGATGGCGGTGGTGGAGGCGCAGGCCTTTGTCGAATGGCGCCAAGGGGTCACGCGAATCTGGCACGATTTGCTGGAAACGGTAGAATAGAACGCTTTCGCGCCGCGGCAGCGGGGACGAACGATTTTGAATTTGAGGAGAGTAAACGAATGAGTATGGCGGATCGGGACGGTGTCATCTGGTTTGACGGTGAGCGGGTCCCCTGGCGCGAGGCCACTGTCCATGTGCTGACCCACACCCTGCATTACGGCATGGGGGTGTTCGAGGGCGAGCGTATCTACAGGACCGACAAGGGACCGTCTATCTTTCGCTTGCAGGAGCACACCGATCGTCTGTTTCGTTCGGCCCACATCATGGGGATGAAAATGCCCTACGATAAGGACACGGTGAATGAAGCCACCGTCGCCGTGGTGCGCGATAATAAGCTCGAGTCCGGCTATATCCGCCCCATGGTATTTTACGGCGCGGAAGGCATGGGGCTGCGGGCCGATAATCTCAAGGCCCATCTGATCATCGCCGCCTGGCCCTGGGGCACCTATATGGGCGAGGAGAACCTGCGCAACGGCATCAAGGTGCGTACCTCGTCCTATACGCGCCACCACGTCAACATCATGATGTGCAAGTCCAAGACCAACGCCAACTACGTCAATTCCATGATGGCCCTGCAGGAGGCCTTGGCCTCCGGCTGCGACGAGGCGCTGATGCTCGACAGCGAAGGTTATGTCTCCGAGGGCAGCGCCGAAAACTTCTTCCTGGTGCGCGACGGCGTGATCTACACTCCTGAATTGACCTCGGCCCTGGACGGCATTACCCGCAACACCGTCATTCAGCTGGCCGAGGGGCTGGGTTATACGGTCAAGGAAAAACGCATCACCCGCGACGAGGTCTATGTCGCCGACGAGGCCTTCTTCACCGGTTCGGCCGCCGAGGTGACGCCGATTCGCGAATTGGACGGGCGCGTCATCGGTGGGGGCGGTCGCGGAGCGCTGACCGAACGCCTGCAGAGTCTCTATTTCGATGTGGTTCACGGTCGCAGTGAACCGCACATGCACTGGCTGACATGGATTTAATCAATTAACAGGAGAGAGCGTGTGGAGGCGAAAAAACAGAGTGCCGGCGCGGCCGATATTCCACCCAATGCCGAGAACCACTATGAAATCACCCGGGCCGACTTGCCCCTGCATTGTCCCCTGCCGAGCATGAGTCTGTGGAATTCCCATCCGCGGGTGTTTCTGCCCATCGAGGACAGTGGCGGCAAGGCCAAGTGTCCCTATTGCGGGGCGGAGTACACCCTCAAGGACTGAGTAGGATTTTATTTGCGTCCATTCGCGGACGGTTTTACTTTTCCTGCCCCGCAAACTGGATCCGGTACAGCTCGGCGTAACGCCCCTGCTTTTGCAGCAACTCCTCGTGGCTGCCGCTTTCCACAATCCGCCCCTGATCCAGCACCACGATGCGGTCGGCGTTTTGGATGGTGGAGAGGCGGTGGGCGATGGTGAGGGTGGTGCGGCCTTGCATCAGATGCTCCAGCGCCTGCTGCACCTTCTGTTCCGATTCCGTATCCAGCGCCGAGGTGGCCTCGTCCAGGATCAGGATGGGGGCATCCTTGAGCAGGGCGCGGGCGATGGCGATGCGCTGACGCTGACCGCCGGATAGACGTACGCCATTCTGACCGCATAGGGATTGCAGGCCCTCCGGCAGTTTGTTGATGAATTCCATGGCATGGGCCTTTTCGGCGGCGGCGACGATGTCCGCCTCACTGGCATCGCGTTTGCCGCCATAGGCGATATTGGCGGCGATGCTGTCGTTGAACAGCACCACCTGCTGGCTCACCAGACTGAGATTGTGGCGCAGATCGGGTAACCGGATGTCTTGAATGTCCGTGTCATCCACCAGAATCCGGCCCCGGCTCGATTGATAAAAGCGCGGCAGCAGATTGGCCAGGGTGGACTTGCCGCTGCCCGACTGGCCCACCAGGGCGACGGTCTCGCCGGGGTGGATGGTCAGGTTGATATCGTGCAGGGCGTCCCGCTCGGCACCGGGATAGCGGAAGCACAGTTGGCTGAATTCCACCTTGCCGGCGGCGCGCGCCAAGGGTTTTGTGCCGCTGTCCTGTTCGGGGGGTTCATCGATCAGGGCAAAGACGTTCTGTGCTGCCGCCATACCGCGTTGCAGCGGTTCGTTGACGCTGGTGAGGCGCTTGATGGGGGAGAGCATCAGCGCCATGGCGCCGAAGAAGGCGACAAAGGTGCCCACCGACATGGGCGGGTCCTGGCGCGCGGCCAGATTGACGATGACGCCCAGGGCGGTGATGGCGAGCAACTGCACCACCGGCACGCTGGAGGCGGAGGTGACGATGAACTTCATGTGAAAACGACGTACCCAGTTGACCACTTGTCGGAATCGTGACAACTCCTGCGCCTGGCCGCCGAACAGTTTGATCTCCTTGTGGCCGCGGATGGCCTCGTCCAGGGTGGTGTTCATCTCGCCGATGCGTTCCATGAGGGACAGGGACAGCCGGCGCTGACGCCGGGCGATGATTTTGACGATCAGGGCGATCAGCGGGATGATGACGAAGAAAGTGAGGGTGAGTCGCCAGTCGGTATAGAGCATGAAGCCCAGCAGGCCGACGATGGTAATGGAGTCGCGCACGATGATCACCAGCGCGGTGGTGGTGGCCTCATTGACCTGGCTGACGTCGTAGGTGAATTTGGACAGCAGGCCGCCGGCGCTTTCACGGTCGTAGAATTCGGTGGGGGTGTCGATGAGGCGTTGGAACATGGCCTCGCGCAGATCCATCACCACCTTGTAGCCGACCCAATTCATGGCCGTGGTGCTGGTGTATTGGGCGATGCCGCGGATGAAGAACAGTCCCACCAGCAGCACCGAGTAGTAGAGCGCCGAATCGGTGTTGTTGTCTACGAAACTGCCATCCAGCAGGGGGCCGAGGATGGCGGGGATGGCGGGCTCGGTGGCGCCGATCACGGCGGTGGCAAGTATGGAAACGGCAAAGGTTTTCCAATAGGGGCGGGTGTGGCCCAGTAAGCGGCGGTAGAGACGTTTGCTGTCGGAATCCATCGTATGGTTTTAGTGGTTTTTCTGTCGGGCAAGCATTGTAACTGGTTAAACTCCCTTGTGGACGCATGTCGGATGAGAAATAGGGGTTAATCGTGGTATGATTTTGGCCTTTTAATCAAGGGCTTTTACGGCCGCAGCACGGCGATGAAAATCCATATCCCCAATTTTGACCGTGCCCGCGTATTGGTGGTGGGCGACCTGATGCTGGACCGCTATTGGTATGGCGATACCTCGCGCATCTCGCCCGAGGCGCCGGTGCCGGTGGTGCATGTGGGTGAATCCGAGGAGCGCCCCGGCGGCGCCGGCAACGTGGCGCTGAATATTGCCGCCCTGGGCGGGCATGCCGCTGTGCTGGGGCTGACCGGGGACGACGAGGCGGCCCATGCCCTGGCCCAACGGCTCGAGGGGGCGGCGGTGCGCTGCCACTTCGAGGTAGTGGCCGGCCAGTCCACCGTGACCAAGCTGCGCGTGATCAGCCGCCATCAACAGCTGATCCGGCTCGATTTCGAAGATGGCTTCCATGCCGTTGACAGCGGCATGCTGCAGTCCAAGTACGAAGCCTTGCTGGCGCAGACCGATGCGGTGGTGCTGTCGGACTATGGCAAGGGCACCCTCAGTGCCGTGCAACCGTTGATCGCCGCCGCGCGCCGGGCCGGCAAGCCGGTGCTCATTGATCCCAAGGGCAATGACTACTTCATTTATCGCGGCGCTACCCTGATTACGCCCAACCTGTCCGAGTTTGAATCGGTGGTGGGCCACTGCAAGACCGACGCGGAGCTGGTGGCCCGCGGCGAGGCGCTGCGCCAGGAGTTGCAGCTGCAGGCCCTGTTGGTGACCCGCAGCGAAAAGGGCATGACCCTGATCCGCAAGGATCACGCGGCCCTGCATCTGCCCACCCGGGCCCAGGAAGTCTTCGACGTGACTGGCGCCGGGGATACGGTGATCTCCGCCCTGGAGACGGCACTGGCGGCCGGTGTCGATCTGGCCGAGGCCACCGCGCTGGCCAACCTCGCCGCCGGCGTGGTGGTAGGCAAGCTGGGCACCGCCACGGCCACGGTGCCGGAATTGCGCCGCGCCATCCGCGAACACGACGAGATCGAGAGCGGCGAGGTGGACGAGGATCAACTGCTCGCCCTGGTGCGGGACGCCCAGGCCCACGGCGAGACGGTGGTGATGACCAACGGCTGTTTCGACATCCTCCATGCCGGCCATGTGGCCTATCTGCAGCAGGCGCGCCGCCTGGGCGACCGCCTGGTGGTGGCGGTGAACGACGACGCTTCGGTCAAGCGGCTCAAGGGGCCGGGGCGCCCGGTCAACGCCCTGGCCCAGCGCATGGCGGTGCTGGCGGCGCTGGCCAACGTGGACTGGGTGGTGCCCTTTTCCGAGGATACGCCGGAGCGGCTGATTTGCAAAATCAAACCCGACGTGCTGGTCAAAGGTGGGGATTACCGCCCCGAGGAGATCGCCGGCGGGGATTGCGTCATCGCCAACGGCGGCGAGGTGATTGTTTTGGATTATGTCGAGGGCTGTTCCACGACCAATATTATCGATGTGATTCGCGGCGACTGAGCGGCAAAGGAGGGTGTGACATGATCGTAGTGACAGGCGGCGCCGGCTTCATCGGCAGCAACATCGTCAAGGGGCTGAACCGGCGCGGCCGCAGCGACATCCTGGTTGTGGACGATCTCAAGGACGGCACCAAGTTCAAGAATATCGCCGACTGCGACATCGCCGACTATATGGACAAGGACGACTTCCTGGCCAGGATCGAAGCCGATGCCGAATTCGCCGCCCCTATCGAAGTAATCTTCCACAACGGCGCCTGTTCCGCCACCACCGAGTGGGATGGCCGCTTCATGATGAAGATCAACTATGATTACTCCAAGGCGCTGCTGCACTATTGCCTTGAGCACGGCATCCAGTATCTCTACGCCTCTTCGGCCTCGGTCTATGGCGCCGGGCCGGTGTTCAAGGAATCGCCCGAGCATGAAGCGCCGCTCAACGTCTATGGCTATTCCAAGTTTCAGTTCGATCAATATGTGCGCCGCCTGCTGCCCGAGGCCAAGAGCCAGGTGGCGGGGTTTCGCTACTTTAACGTTTACGGCCCGCGCGAACAGCACAAGGGCAGCATGGCCAGTGTCGCCTTTCATCTGAATAACCAGCTGCATGACAGCGGCAAGCTGCGCCTGTTCGCGGGCTGCGACGGCTACGGCGACGGCGAACAGCGCCGTGACTTCGTTTATGTGGGCGACGTGGTGGACGTCAATCTGTGGTTCTGGGACCATCCGGACACGTCCGGCATCTTCAATCTTGGCACCGGCCGCAGCCAGAGTTTCAACGACGTGGCCAATGCGGTGCTGAACTATCACGGCCGCGGCGAGCTGGAATACATCCCCTTTCCCGAGCACCTCAAGGGGCGCTACCAGAGTTTCACCGAGGCGGATATGAGCGCCCTGCGGGCGGCCGGTTACGATGCCCCCTTTAAGACGGTTGAAGAAGGTGTGGCCGAATATATGCGCTGGCTCAACGAGGGTGAGTCACTCTGTGTTGAGTCATAATTACCAAGGAGTTCATAAGTTGCCCGACATTCCCGTGCGGGACACGCTGTGAATACATCCCTGTACGCTCGACGGCCGCGTCCATGCGGCCGACGGTCCCGCACGGGAATGTCGGGCAACTTGTGTTCGGATTAGATAAGGCCGGATGCAAAAGATACTGGTAGTCGGGCCCGCCTGGGTCGGCGACATGGTAATGGCCCAGAGCCTCTACATGAGCCTGCGGGAACGTCATGCCGATGCGCTGATCGACGTCCTGGCGCCGGCCTGGTCAGGCCCCATACTCAAGCGCATGCCCGAGGTGCGGCGCCATATCGAGTCGCCGCTGGGGCATGGTGAATTCGGCTTGGGGGCGCGCTATCGTCTCGGCCGCGAACTGCGTGACGAGCGCTACGATCAGGCCGTTATCATTCCCCGTTCCTTCAAGGCCGCGCTGCCGCCATTCTTTGCCCGCATTCCCCGGCGCACCGGTTACAAAGGCGAGATGCGTTACGGCTTGATCAACGACATGCGGCCGCTGGATAAATCGGTCCTGACCCAGACCGTGCAGCGCTATGTGGCCCTGGGGTTGGAACGCAACGCCGCCTTGCCGCCTGCGTCCATTCCACAGCCCCGCCTTGAGGTCGATGAGCAGAATCAGCGTCGTCTCCTGGATGCGCTGGGCTTGTCGTTGAACAGGCCGGTGGTGGGATTCATGCCGGGGGCGGAATACTGCCCCGCCAAGTGCTGGCCGCAGGAGAATTTTGCCCACTTGGCGCAGCGGCTCATTGAGCAAGGCAAACAGGTGTGGTTGTTCGGTTCGGAGAAGGATCGGCCTGTGTGTGAAGATATCGCCGCAGTGGTGGATGGCGCGGAGCTGGTCAATCTGGCCGGCAAGACCCGCCTCGAAGATGCCATTGATCTGATTGCGCTGGTGGAGACGGCGGTGACCAATGATTCAGGCCTGATGCACATCGCCGCCGCTACTGGTAGAACGGTGGTGGCGATCTATGGTTCATCCTCGCCTGAGTATACGCCGCCGCTGACGGACAAGGCTGAGGTTGTCTATCTGGGGCTGGATTGCAGTCCCTGTTTTGAACGGGAGTGTCCGTTGGGGCATTATCGCTGCTTGCGGGAGATTACGGTGGACAGGGTTCTCGATCAGCTTAAGGGGGAGTGATGTCAGCGGTCATGTCGGGGCAGGCGAAAGCCTCTAAACTGGCGCTCTTCAAAGAACGCTTCATCTATGCCTTGATTTTTTTGTTTCCCATCGCCGGGGTGGGCGTACGGCATTGGTTCAGCGGTATTTTCGTTGTGTTGGCCCTGATGGCGCTGTGGGACCTGTTCAAAAGGAAAGAACGGCCCGCCTTGTTCAGGGAAGAAAAGATCTGGCTCTGGCTGTGCGCAGGTTTTTTCGTGGCCATCATCGTGTCGGGACTCGTCAACGGTTGGGGCGAGACGCAAAAACACTCGCTGGAGGTGGATATCCGCTACCTGCTGGCGGTGCCCCTGTATCTGATGTTGCGTCAGTACCCGCATGCCTGGCGCTGGCTGCTGGCGGGGCTGCCGTTGGCGGCGCTCTATGTGGCCGGCCAGGCCTATTACGAGGTGGTGGAACTGGGCAAATTTCGCGCCGACGGTGTGTACAGTCCCAACCTGTTCGGGCCGGTCGCGGCCTTGGTGGCTTTATGGCTGTTGGCCAGTTGGCAGCATTGGGGGCGCCTGCGTTGGTTATTGCCGGTGTTGATTGCCGCTGCCTTGTGGGCGGTGATGATGTCCGGGTCGCGCGGTGCCTACCTGGGCGTGGTCGCCATGGGCTTGGTCTGGAGTGTGTATCGCTTTCGTGGCTGGTGGCGCCTGTTGCCGCTTGTCCTGTTTCTGCTGGCGCCGTTGCTGGCCTACCAGGCAAGCGACCGGGTGTCCGCGCGCGTCGATACGGCGGTGAATGAGGTGGAGACCTATTTCGACCGGCTCAAACAGGGTGAGACGAATACTATCAATGGTACCGCCATACGCTTTGAAATGTGGCGTGCCGGCTGGCTGGTGTTCAAGGACAATCCTCTCCTGGGGGCGGGATGGGGCAACTATACAAAAGCGGTGAAACCGTATGTGAGTGAGAACGGCTTGTCGCAACACGTGCTAAACCATGGTCACGCCCATAATGCCTATGTGGAGGTATTGATGTCACTGGGTCTGGTAGGGTTCATCATTTTTATGGGGATGTTTTTTTATCCCTTGTATTACTTCGCCAGAACCTATGCGCTCGCGCCCGATTCGGCCATGTTCGGTATGCTTCATGTGGTGGGTATTGCTGTGTTTTCGCTGACTGACGCCTCGATCTTGATAAAAGGAAATTTTGTCGCCATTTTCCTGCTTTCTCTGGCGGTCTTTTTTATCCGCCACGCGGCACGCGTGAATCAGGCACGCGCTGAAATCAGTCGCGCAGAAAGCGCCGGCTGATCTCCGTCGCCGCCGTGGCGACGTCGATGCTGGCCATGTCTTCCTGTTCGGCGCCCTCAGGCGGTGAAAAGGCCAAACGTTTGTCGGCGCTATTGACGGTTTGCCAGCGCAGCGAGGTGGCCGAGCGGCGCCGGGGGTAAAAGGCCGCGGTATTGCGATTGAGGGCTCCGGCGATATGTAAGGGGCCGGTGGAGCCGCTGATGAATAAATCGGCAAAGGCGATATGGCGGGCGAAACGTTCCAAGCCTTCCGTGGAATGATAAATAGTGTGAGATGTGTCGCCCAATTTCTCGGCAACCGCGGCAGCCTGGTCCAGTTCGCCGGGACCGGCGCTGACCACGATATGATGGCCCTGCGTGGACCTCAATTGCCTGCCCAGCTCGGCATATTGATCCAGGCCGAGGTTGTTGGCCGAACCGCCACTGCCGGGATGGATGAACACCAACGCATGGTCGGCTGGAATTCGATGCGTTTCACAGAATTTGCGGCGCAGCTGGTCTGCCTCTGTTGCATCAAATTCAAGATAGGGTGGTTCAGGCAAGGCGATGTTGCCGATGCCTGCATCCTGCAGAAAATGGATGGCCAAGTCCTGATTATAGGCGTACTCGGGCTTTTCCGAGCGCGAGCGGCGTTGTGTCAGGCGCCTGTGATAAAATAGCTGCGCGATTTTGGTCGCCGGTGCCAGGCGATAGGGGATGCCCGCCAGCAGCAACAGCCAGCCAATGCGCGTGGTCGAGAACAAGGTCACGGCGGCGTCATAGTTCTGCTGCTTCAGGCGTTTTGCCAAGGCCAGTTGGCAGCTGAGGCCGTCATCAGGGGAGATATCGAGAATGACGCGGTCGATACTGGGACAGAGCCGCGCCATGTCGGCGGTATAAGGATTGACCAGGGCGTGTATCTCGCTATCCGGCAGGGATTGTTTGAGGGTGGCCAATGCCGGCCAGGCCAGCATGAAGTCTCCCAGCTTGTCGTTGCGGACGACGAGAATTTTCTTAAGGTCGATAGTCATCTGGCGCATGATTATACGCGTCACAGCGCTGTTTTGTATGCGTCCGTCGCGGATGTGGCAAGCGAAAGAGGGGTTGGATGAAACTGTGGTTCAAAAATGGCGCCTGGGCGAGCAACAAGGCCG
>JASBUE010000004.1 GCA_030148045.1 Candidatus Tenderia sp. | reverse complement strand
GGCCGATCTGGTGCTGTGCCGCGCCGGCGCCCTGACCGTCTCCGAGCTGGCGGCGGCGGGTGTGGGCGCCATGCTGGTGCCGTTCCCGTTTGCGGTGGACGACCACCAGAGCGCCAACGCCCGCTACCTGGCCGACCACGGTGCGGCCCTGCTGTTGCCGCAGTCCGAACTGAGCGCGGCACGGCTGAAAGAGATTCTGGTGGGCTTCATACGCGACTGTGCCGAGAACAACCGCACCGAGCTGTTGCAGATGGCCGAACAGGCACGCGCCCTGGCCAGGCCGCAGGCGGTCAAGCAGGTGGCGGCCCTGTGCCTGGAGGCGAGCAATGAGTGATTCAGCCATGCGTCGCATCAAGCACATCCACTTGGTCGGTATCGGCGGCGCCGGCATGGGCGGTATCGCCGAGGTGCTGCACAATTTGGGCTACCAGGTGAGCGGTTCCGACCTGGGCGATAACGCCATGACCCGCCACCTGGCCGGCTTGGGCATCCGCATTGATCACAATCACAAGGCCGGCAACGTGCAGGACTGCGATGCCCTGGTGATCTCATCGGCGGTGAAGCAGGACAACCCGGAAGTGGTGGCGGCCCACGAACGCCGCATCCCCGTGGTGCCGCGCGCCGAGATGCTGGCCGAGCTGATGCGCTTCCGCTTCGGCATCGCCGTGGCCGGCACCCACGGCAAGACCACCACCACCAGCCTGATCGCCAGCCTGCTCGCCGAGGCGGAGCTGGATCCGACTTTCGTCATCGGCGGGCGGCTCAACAGTGCCGGTACCAATGCCCGGCTGGGCAGCGGCGAGTACCTGGTGGCCGAGGCTGATGAGAGCGATGCTTCATTCCTCTACCTGCAACCGGTGTTTGCGGTGGTGACCAATGTGGATGCGGATCATATGTCCACCTACGGCGGCGACTATAACCGGCTGCGCCGCACCTTTATCGAATTCCTGCACCACCTGCCCTTCTACGGCTTGGCAGTGGTCTGTGTGGATGACCCGGGCGTGCGCGAGGTGATGGCCGAGTGTCCGCGGCCCATGCTGACCTACGGCTTCAGTGAACAGGCCGACCTGCGCGCCACCAATGTGCACCAGCAGGGCAATACCACCACCTTTACTGTCAGCCGCGCGGACCACAAAAATTCGCTGGACGTAACGCTCAACATGGCCGGCTGCCACAACGTTTTGAACGCCCTGGCGGCCATCGCCGTGGCGCAGGAGCTGGCAATCAAGGACGAGGTGATTGTGCGTGCCCTGGCCGGTTTCCAGGGCATCGGCCGGCGCTTCCAGATCAACGGCGAGGTCACCACGCCCAAGGGCAGGGTGATGCTCGTTGACGACTACGGTCATCATCCGCGCGAAGTGGCGGCGACGGTGCAGGCCATCCGTGCCGGCTGGCCGGCGCACCGCCTGGTGGTGGCCTTCCAGCCGCATCGCTACAGCCGCACCCGTGATTTATTTGAGGACTTCACCATGGTGCTCTCCGAGGTGGATGTGCTGGTGCTGCTGGAGGTCTACAGTGCCGGTGAGGAGCCTATCGCCGGGGCCGACGGACGCAGTCTGGCGCGCGCCATTCGTGCCCGCGGTCAGGTGGATCCGGTGTTTATTGAAAGCATCGATGATCTGGCCCATGCCCTGGCGGGGGTGATCCAGGACGGCGACATCGTGCTCACCCTGGGCGCAGGCAACATCGGCACGGCGGCGGCGCAGCTGCCGCGGCAACTGCGGGGGGAGTCGGCATGATGGCGGCAGTGCAGCGGACATACCGCGGTACCTTGAAATTGAACGAGCCCATGGCGCGCCACACCAGCTGGCGTGTCGGCGGTCCGGCCGAGCGCTATTACGAACCGGCTGAGCTGGACGACTTGGCCGATTTCCTGGCCCAGTTACCCGACAATGAGCCGCTCACCTGGGTGGGTCTGGGCAGCAATCTGCTGGTGCGCGATGGTGGCATTCGCGGCACGGTAATCATGACCAGCGGCCTGTTGAAAGAGATCGAATTGTTAGACGAGGGCCTGGTGCGCGCCGAAGCCGGGGTGGCCTGCGCCAAGGTGGCGCGCTTTTGCGCCCGCCACCACCTGGTCGGGGCCGAGTTCCTGGCCGGCATTCCGGGCACCATGGGCGGCGCCCTGGCCATGAACGCCGGCGCCTTCGGCGGCGAGACCTGGCAACACGTGGTGGCGGTGGAGACCATCGATAGCCGCGGCGGTCGTCATCTGCGCCAGCCCGAGGAGTTCCGGATCGGCTATCGTCGCGTCGTCGGTGTCACGGGTGAATGGTTCGTCGCCGCCCATTTGCATTTGCAGCGCGGCGACACGGAAGCCGCCACCGCCCGCATCAAAGAATTGCTGGAGCGGCGCGGCGCCACCCAGCCCATCGGCCTGCCCAGCTGCGGTTCCGTGTTCCGCAATCCCGAGGGCGATCATGCCGCACGCCTGATCGAGGCTTGTGGCTTGAAGGGGCGCTGCATCGGCGGTGCCTGTGTCTCGGAGAAACACGCCAATTTCATTATCAACACCGGCACGGCCACGGCGGCGGACATCGAGGCGCTGATCGGCCAGGTGGCGGCCGAGGTGGAGTGCCGCCACGGCGTGCAGCTGGTGCGCGAGGTGCACATTATCGGGGAGGCGGAGTCATGAGTTTGGCGCCATCGCGTATCACCGATCCCAAGGCCTTCGGCAAGGTGGCGGTACTGATGGGCGGCCGTTCCGCCGAACGCGGAATCTCGCTCAAGAGCGGCGCCGCCGTATTGCGCGCGCTACAGGAAAAGGGAGTGGACGCCCACGAAGTGGATGTGTCGGACAACGTGCTGATGGACCTGCAGGCAGGCCGTTATGACCGCGCCTTCATTCTCCTCCACGGCCGTGGCGGCGAGGACGGTGTGATGCAGGGGGCGCTGGAGACCGTCGGCATGCCCTATACCGGCAGCGGC
>JASBUE010000249.1 GCA_030148045.1 Candidatus Tenderia sp. | reverse complement strand
CTAATATGCCGTGGGGTGAATTAGTGATTTAAGGAGTTCGTAAGCCGCCCGACACACCCGTGCTGGACACGCGGTGAATACATCCCTGTACGCTCGACGGCCGCGTCTATGCGGCCGACGGTCCCGCACGGGCGTATCGGGCGGCTTACATTCCGGATGAGTAAAAACGGATCAACGGAAAATCATCCGGCCATCGACTTTCCCTCTGGGGAAGCCTCTCCTTTCCGGTAACTGATAATCACATCGCCCTCGCCGATGTCCTCGATGTCATGCAGGGGAAAGAGGTCAAGCCGTTTCTTGCTCGTGACCAGGGCGACCGGAATGGCCTCTGAACCGGCCCGGGTGAGGAAATCCTCGTAGCCGTAATCCTCCGTCAGGCGGGTCTGGTGGAACGCCCAGCCGGCGTAATGGCGCCGCATCAGGTCGTCGTAGGTGTGCTCATCGCCGAGCACGATCTTGCCCCGCACGGTGCGCGCCATCTCTCCCGCTTCCTCGTCATCCGCCAGATAGGGCAGCTGATAGACCTTGTCGCGGCCCAGTTCGGGGGCAAAGCGGGTGCAGACCAAGGCATTGTAGGCCTCGTTGTTGGTGGCTGCCAGCAGGTGGCTGACCTCGTGCATCTCCAGGGTCTGCTCGGCCCGTTCCGACAGGATGTGGCCATGATGGGTGCGCAGGCCCGACATGCGCGCGGCGCGCAGGTGGTTCCAGCCGGCGTCGCTGACGATGGTGGGAATCTCCAGATCCTGCAGCACCCGCGCCAGGCCGATGGACCAGGGCGAGGCGCCGACAATGAGCAGGCCGTCGGTCTTGCCCGCGGCCAGGTCCAGGCGCCGCGAGATGAAACCGATACTCAGACCGTGCAGCACCACCGTGGCGGCGATCAGGCTGAACACCAGGGGCAGGAGCTGATCGGCGTCGGCATAGCCGTTATCGATCAGACGCGGCGCGAACAGCCCCGCCACCGCGGCGGCCACGATCCCGCGCGGCGCGATCCAGCTGATCAGCAGGCGCTCGCGCCGGTCGATGCCGGTGCCCACGGTGGCCAGATAGACCGACAGCGGCCGGATGACGAAGATCACCAGCGCCAGCCAGGCACCGCCGCGCCAGTCCAGATTTTGCAGGCTGGCCAGCTCCATGTCGGCGGTGAGAATGATGAAGACGCAGGAGACCAGAAAGATGGTGATATATTCCTTGAAGCGGCGCAGCTCCTCGATGCTGCGCAGCTTGTAATTGGCCAGCACGATCCCCGCCACGGTCACCGCCATCAGGCCGGCCTCGCTCTGGAAGTGATTGACCACGGCATACAGCGCCAGCACCGCCGCCAGCATCACCGGCGACTTGAGAAACTCCGGCACGTGGCCGTGGCGGAACAGCCAGCCCAGCCCGAAGCCGGTGCCGGCGCCGAACGCCGTGGCCACCGCCAGCACCAGGGCCAGGGTGAGGATGACATCCACCGCAAACGGCTCGTTGCCGGCACTGACGAAATACTCGAACACCAGCACCGCCAGCAGGGCCCCTACCGGATCGTTGATGATGCCCTACCACTTGAGCAGCGCCGCCGGACGGCGCTTCAGCTTGGCCTGCTTCAGCAGCGGCATGATGACCGTCGGGCCGGTGACCACGATGATCGCCCCCAGTGTCAACGCCACCGCCCAGGACAAACCGGCGACATAATGGGCGCTGATGCTGCCCAGGCCCCAGGTCAACACCAGCCCGACCGACACCAGCCGTTTTACGTCCACGCCGGTCTCGCGGTATTCATGAAGGCGTAGATTGAGACCACCCTCGAACAGGATGATGGCCACCGACACCGCGATAAACGGATGCAGCAGGTTGCCGAGGTCTTCGGACGGTTTGATCCAGCCCGACACCGGCCCGGCCAGCAGACCGGCCACGATCAGCAGGATGATGGCCGGCAGTTTGATACGCCAGGCCAGCCACTGCGCCCCGATGCCGAGCGCGGCGATCAGTACCAGGGCAATTACGACATCTTCGTCCATGCTCTCCTCACTGCACGCAAATGATTTAAGTGGTTAGATGGTATCAGGAAATCTCGGCCAGCAATGGCAGGTGGTCCGACACCGTGCGGCTCAGCGGCGTCTTGACCGCGCGGACGCCTTGCAGGCGCCTGCAGGGATGCACCCAGATGCGGTCCAGGGCCAGCAACGGCCAGCGCCCGGGAAAGGTGGGCGGCTGATGGCTGAGGCGAAAGTAGCGCTTCAGCCAACGCAGCGGCCGGCCCCACAGATACCATTCATTGAGATCGCCCATGAGCACGGTATTGATAGCTTCGTCGCGCCGGATCTCACGCAACAGGCATTTCACCTGCCAGCGCCGCTCGCGCGGACTCAAACCGAGGTGGGTGGCGAAGATACGCCACGGCTCCCCCGCCAGCGTTAAGCGGGCCTCGATGGCGCCGCGCGGCTCACGGCCGGGACGGCTGATATCGTGGTACCTGATCTCGGTACTCCCGCCCTTGAGCAACAGCGCATTGCCATAGTGATGCCCCGACCATTGTTCGACCATGGTCGGCCCGAGAATCAACTCATAGCCGTTATCGTGCGCCATCGCGGCCAACATCTCCATGCCGTGGCGATCATCGGCGCGCACCTCCTGCAGGGCCAGCGCCTCGGCCTGCGGCTGCTCGATCTGCAGCAGGGTGCGCGCCGGGGCGTACTCCCCGTCGCGGCCGATAAAACTGTGAATGTTATAGGTAGCCAGCCTAAACGACCGGCTCATGGCTGGTGCTGTTTCTGGTTCAGTAACCAGTGGCGCAGCAGCAGTCCACCCGCCGCCAGCAACGCCAACACCAACACCACCAGGGAAAGATGGTAAAGAGTGGGCTGCTGCGCCGCGCGCAGTACACCTTCGGTAATCAACGCCAGCGCCACGGTGGCGGGCAGCATGCCAATGACGGAGCCGATGGTGAAATCACGCAGACGGATGTGGGAGACCCCGGCCACCAGATTGACCACCACGAAGGGGGCAATAGGGATCAGGCGTACAATGACCACGGCAAGGATGCCCCGATTCGCCAAGCGCTTGCTGATGTGATTGAGCCGCGGCCCGGCCAGCCGACGCAGGGTGTTCTGCCCCAGGTACCGGCCAGCGACATAGGCCGCCACCGCGCTCAGCATCGCCCCGGTCAGGCCATAGACGCCACCGGCCAGGCCGCCGAAGACCAGCATGCAGGCGACAATCAACAGCGTCACCGGGATGGCGATCAGGCTGCCGATCATGACGATGGCGATGGCCGCCAGTGGCCCGACCAGGCTGCCGTGGATGTCCCGAATCTTGGTCGACAAGGTCTGGGCATCGATGACCTCGGCCAGCGGACTCCAGCGCCACACCGCCGCCATGGCCAGAATCACCGTCAGCGCCAGCAAGCCCAGCAACACGCGGCTGGCGGTGGAGCGGCGCGCCGCTTTCGGCACCAACAGGTCGCGCAGCCGCTCGCCGTCCACCGGCGCCTCCGGGTCGATCAGGGCCTTGTCCGGCAGGTTCTGTTCCACCTCCTCTGAAACCTGTGGCTCCAATTTTCTCAGGCTGCGCGGCCGTCCCTGCAGGGCCTCGATGGCGGCGATCAGCGCAGACCGATCCCGGTATTGACGCGCCACCTCGGCCTGCTCCACATCCAGGTGTTCGGCCAGCAGGCGGTTGCGAAAACCCTGCACGGCACGCCGCGATGCTTGATCCGATGCCAGCAGCGTCAGGTCGCACTCGCTGTCCAGCCCCATGGAACGGTTGTTGAGATTGGCGGAGCCGATGCGCAGCATGCGGTCATCCGCCACCACGACATTGGCGTGGACATTGATCGCCATCTCCTCACCGGCATCCGGCAGGTGGGGATAATAGACGCGCAGCCTGCCATGCTTGTCGGACTCACGCAGGCGTCGCAGCATGCGCGAACGCAGCACATCCATGGTGTATTGAGACAGCCAGCCGTTGGTGTTATAGGGCGTCACAACAATGATCTCCGGCCCGTGCTCGCGCCCCAGCGACGCCACCAGCGCAGCGCCGATCCTATCGGCGGTGAGATACTGGTTCTCAATATAGATGTAATGCTCGGCCGCCTCGATCATATCAAGATAGAGGCGTTCCACCTGGCGCACCTGCCGCCGCCCCTTGGCGGCCTGGGTGAGGCTGATGGCAATGTCGATGTCGTGGAACTCGGCTTCGACGCTCTCCAGCCACAGGCTTTTCCCCTCGGCAGGTGCGGACAGGCGCTCGCCGGTGGCATCATGCCAGCGCTGCCGCGCCAGTGCCCCTAAGGCCGCGGCGCAAGGGCCGCTGACCACCATTTGCACATCATGATAGGGACGCGGCAGCGGACCGCCGTCGGTGTCGCGGCGGCGCGTATCGTTTAAATCATGAGCCGGGGTGTCCCAGCGGCCGAGGGTGAGATCCAGGCCGCCGGAAAAGGCCAGGGCGTCGTCGATCACCACCACTTTCTGGTGGTGACTGGCACCGGTGACCGCCTCCTGCAGCTGGAACCTGACCCGCTTGTGGGTACGCCAATTGAAGCGATATTCGGGTAGCCACTCACGATCCAAAGCCAACAGGGCGGCGAAGTCCCAGGCCAGGATATAGACATCCAGATCGGGCCTGTCACGTGCCACCGCATTCAGCAGGTCGCGCAATTCCACCGGCATGCCGTCATCCACCGCCCCGCGCACCAGGGCGAAACGGCTGTTGATGTCCCAGCCCAGGATGAAGATGGAATGCTCGGCCCGCAGAATAGCCTGGCGCACGGCGGCGAAATAGGCTGCGCCGTCGATCAGGCAGGCGACCCGCTCCGCCCGGGCGACACGCCAGCAATTGTCGTTCTCTCGGAACAGCTCCATGGAATCCGTCGGCTGCCTGCGCAAACTCCTGCGCTCAGGGGCGCACCTCCTCCAGCAGTCCGGCCAGGTCGTCGGCGTGCTCCTCCTCCTGGGCCAGCACCTCTTCCAGCATACGGCGCGTGGTGGGATCGTTCTTGTCGAGATAGGCGATCATTTCACGATAGCTGTCGATGGCGATGCGTTCGGCCACCAAATCTTCCTTGATCATGTCGTGCAGCTCGGCGCTGTCGTCGTACTCGGCGTGACTGCGGCTCAGCAGCCCTTCGGGGGAGAAATTGGGCTCGCCCCCCAGTTGCACGATGCGCGCGGCGAGCATGTCGGCATGCAGCTGTTCCTGGTTGGCGTGTTCGAGAAACTCCGCCGCCACCTGCTGGGCATTGATGCCGGTGGCGGTGAAATAGTGACGCTTATAACGCAGAATGCAGACGATCTCGGTGGCCAGCGCCTCATTCAGCAGCTTCACCACCGTATCGCGGTCACCCTGGTAGCTCTCGGTAACGGCGCCTTGCTCGATGTGTTTGCGGGCGCGCTCGCGCAGGGTCTTCACATCGGTCAAAAACGGTTGCGAACTCATGGTTGTTTCTCCTTCCTTTTTCTTAATGAACGGAATTTCACAGGGGGACAGGCCTTGTCCGCCCACCGCGCACATATGGCCAGGGTAATCAGCCAGGCGCCGGTAAAAAGTAAATCACGGCGGCCTGCGGCCATTCACTCAATACCAGCAAGGCCAGCAATACCGCCAGCACGCCGAAACCGCCAACCATTTCCAGTCGATTTCTGATCTGAGCTTAAAGGCATAAAAGATCTTGAAGACACCGCTGACCAGCAGGAAGACAGTGATCACCTACGTCAAAGTTACCACCCCCATCAAAGGATAGACAAGCAGCAACGCTCCCGCCGCAATGGCGAGAATGCCGCTGAGCAAACTCAAGCCGGCCCATTTCCATTTTCGGGTCTAAAAACCGTGAATGACCTGCATCACGCCCGCCACCACAAGGATGGAACCGATGGCATAATTACCGGCGATCGACGCGGTGAACGGAAACAGAATAGAGGCCAACCCCAACAACATCAGCACTACCCCCGAGGCCACATACCAGTACCAATGCTCCTTGATGGCAGCGGCACCATATAATCGCTTCATTTCCATTTTTTCACTGTATGTATGCTCCATGACGTCCTCCTTCAGGGCCTTGTTCATCGCTGCAGCCATGCTATGCGCAATGGGCGGCATTCACATTGACAAACATCAATGAACCACCGGTGAGGAAACACGGCATGCTGTTGGGAAAAAGGCTGCTCATCGGCTCGCCGCCCCCTCGGCACCAACGTCTTATAAGCCCTAACGCAAGTTGCCCGAGAGCCTGTGCGGGACCGTCGGCCGCATGGACGCGGCCGTCGAGCGTACAGGGATGTATTCACAGCGTGTCCCGCACAGGCTCTCGGGCAACTTATGAACCTCTTAGTAGCAAGGAGGACTAGTCGCAGTCGCACACGCTCCAGCGCAAGAACTCGCGGCTTTCCAGCCGCTGCGGCTGAGCGAAGAACCGTTCGCAGGCGGCCTGCTCGATCACCCGGCCCTCGCACATGAAGACCACCTCGCCGCCCAGACGGCGCGCCTGCTCCAGGTCATGGGTAACACAAAGCACCGGCATGGTCTCGGCCAGTTGTTTGATGGCCTGTTCGATCAGTTGTTTCGAACGCGGATCGAGTGATGCGGTCGGCTCGTCCAGTAACAACATGCCCGGCCGGATGGCCAGGGCGCGGGCAATGCTGAGACTCTGCTGCTGTCCCAACGAAAGAGACTCGGCCGGGGCGTGAAGACGATCTTTGACCTCCTGCCACAAGGCCGCCTGGCGCAGTACCGTCTCAACCGACCCATGCGCCTTTTTGCGTTGGCGCCAGCCATACATACCGAAGACCGCATTGGCGCGAATGGAGCAGGGAAAGACACAGGGCTTTTGCGCGATCAGCCCCACCTGGCGCCGCAGCGAATCCCAACCGCCGGGCCAGCGGCGAATATCCCGGCCCTGCAGACGGACTTCGCCCCGCCACTGTTGATACAAGCCGTTGAGGCAACGCAGCAACGAACTTTTGCCCGCGCCGGACGGCCCGATCACCGCGGTAATCCCGGTCTCGGGCAAAACCAGGCTGAGGTTTTGCAGTACCTCCGTCCCCGCAAGCTGCAGGCTGAGGCCGGCGATTTCCACACCATAAGCCTGTTGCTTTTGTACAGGCGCCCTCGTATTGACGGGCTCGGTTCGTGGCAACATCAAGTTAACCCCCTTTGAGCCAAGAACACCGGGTGCCGCTCCGCGCGTCGCGCCAACACGCGCGCCAACAGGGCGAATGCCGCCACCACAGCGATCAACACCACGGCGCTGCCCCAGGCCGCCTGGATGGCCGCCGCATTGGAGCTCTCTTGGGCCAGATAAAAGATATGGGTTTGCAGCGAGGTCACCGGCGCAAAGATGGAGTCGGGCCAGACCACGCCGGAGAACACCGTGGCGGTAAACAGGATGGGTGCCGTTTCGCTCAGCGCCCGCGCCATGCCCAGCAACAGCCCGGTGAGCATGCCGGGCCAGGCCTGGGGCAACCACACGCGGGCGATGACCGCGGCATGACTCAAGCCCAGCGAGCGTGCCGCCTCGGTATATTCAAACGGAATCCGCTCCAGTGCACTAATGCTGTTGAGTACCAGCATGGGCAGGATCACGGCCGCCAGGATCACCGCGCCCGTGGCAAGCGACACGCCCCACTGCAGCAGATGAACGAAGACGATCAGACCGCAGATGCCGAAGACGATAGGGGGAATACCCTGCAGTATGTTCATCACGGTGTTCAGTGCACGTCGTTGCGCGGCGCCGGCCAGCAGGTGATAGTAAAGCGCCGTGCCCAGGGCGAAAGGGGTGGCCACCAGCACCGCGCCGACGGCCAGCAACAGGGAGCCGAGCAACTGAGCCAAGATGCCGCCGCTAACGCCGAAGCCGCTACCGGCAGCGCTGCTGAAGAGGAATTCCAGACTCAAGGCCGGCGCCCCCTTGAACAGGATATAGGCCAGACTCGCAGCCGGCAGCAGCAGGGCCGGCAGGGCCAACAGCACGATCAATAGCCTTGCGCTCCGCGTCTTGTTCATGGACGCCCCCCCCGCTGCGCCAGCAGAGAGACCGCCATGGCCACCAGGGCCAGCACCAGCCCGCACATCATTAGGGCGGCCCAGTGCACCGAGCCGACGGCGGCCTCGGCCATCTCACGACCGAGGCGCGAGGTGAGGGTCTGAGCGGGCTGCAGCAGGTTATAGAAGGGATGGGGCACACGGTCCAGCGAACCCACCACCAGCATCACCGCCACGGTCTCGCCCATGGCGCGCCCCAGGGCCAACAACACAGCAACGCGGATACCGGGCCAGGCCTGGGGCAAAACCACCCGCCACAGCCGCGTTGGCCAGTCCAAGCCGAGACTGAGGGCCGTGTCACGCTGTTCGCGCGAGACACCACGGATCGCCTCTTCGGAGAACACCATCAGGGTGGGCAGGATCATCACCGCCAACAACAGGCCCGCGGCGAGCAGGCTGCGACCGGTGAGCAGGTTCAGCTGGGATTCCAGCAAGGGCAGCAGTATCCACAGCCCCAGCAGGCCATAGACCACGGAGGGAATGCCGGCCATCAGCGCCATGCCGAAGCGGACCAGGCCGCGCCCACGACCGGCGAGCAGTTCGGCCGAGAGGATGGCGGCGGCCAGCCCGGTGGGCAGGGCCAGCAGCAATGCCAGCAGGACGGACCAGACGCTGCCCACCAGCACCGGCGCCAGGCCGTAGAGTTCTTCGTAGGGATACCACTCGGGCTCGGTGACAAAGGCCAGCCCCTGACTCTGCAGCAAGGGCCAGCCGGCCTGGAGCAGAAAACCCAGCAGCACCAGGATGACCAGGCCTGAAATAAGGGTGGAGCCCGTCAACCAGAGTCTCAGCACTCGCGATGTCCTCCGGGTGCGCACCCCGCACCCTTAATTTCGCTACCTTTAACGCACCGGCAGATAACCGACCCGCTGCACGATCTCCTGCCCAACATCGGACAGCAGAAAATCGACAAAACCCTCAATGGCCGCATCGCCCCGCACCGGCACCAGGATGTTCAGTTCACGCTGAATGGGATAGCGGCCGTCGGCCACATGTGCCAGGGTGGGCAGCACGGCATCGTCGGCCTCGCCCACCGCCACGGCGCGCACCGCATCGTTCAACCAGGCGTGGGAGAGCATGCCGATGGCCTGGTCGCTGTTGGCGATGGCGGCCTGCTCTTCATTGTTGGAACCGGCGATGATGGTCGCCCCCGGCGCCCGCGCCCGCGCATCCCCGAGCACGACCTTGGCAAAGACGTGGCGCGTGCCGCGCGAGGGCTCCTTGTCGATCACCAGGATACGGGCGTCCGGCCCGCCCAACTCTTTCCAATTCGTGATCTCGCCACGATAGACGGCGGCGATCTGGGCAAGGCTGAGACGGGTTACCCCGCCTTCATAGACCGCTTTCGAGACCGCCACCGCCACCGCGTCGCGCGCCACCGCCACCTGCTTCACCCTGCCCTGCAGGCGCTGTTTCTCCTGCGGCGTGAGCTCACGCGAGGCCATGCCGATCTCAACCAGCCCCTGGCCGACACTGGCAACACCCACTCCCGAACCACCGCCGGAGACGGTCAGACGCAGCTCCGGATGCAGCTGGCGATAGTGCTTGGCCGCCTCGGCCACGATGGGCAGCACGGTGGTGGAACCGGCGACACGTACCTGCTCGGTCGCCAGGCCGGCCAGAGGCAAAACAACAAGCAACGCAAGCACAGCGATAATACGCATCGACATATCCCCCTCTTCACCCTCTCACGATTAGTGATGTTCCCTGTAGTCGCCAATTCGTCTCCAACCTTACACAAAAACTCATTTGCAAGGATCCCCGCCTGGTGACGACTACTGTTGCACATTGCGAGGAATCTTCAAGAGATGCCAACACCGTACTCAAAACAACTGGGTCTGATGGCCGCCCTGGCGGCAATCATCCTGAGCCATCCCCAGATAGCTGCAGCCGCCCCTTACAACGGATTCGACCTCAGCAACAGCAGCATCCCGCCGGCACAGATCCACCGCGGCGGGCCGCCCCGCGACGGCATTCCGGCCATCGACGACCCCAAGTTCATTGCCGCCCGTCAGGCGCGCAGGCTCATGGCGCAGGAGCGGGTGTTGGGGCTGAACCGCAACGGCGTCAGCAAGGCCTACCCGATCGCCATCATGAACTGGCATGAGATTGTCAATGACGAGATCGGCGGCGAGGCGGTGGTGGTGACCTTCTGTCCACTGTGCGGCACCGGGGTGGCCTTTTCGGCCCGCGCCGGCGCCAGGCAGCTCAACTTCGGCGTCTCCGGCCTGCTCTATAACAGCGATGTGCTGCTTTACGACCGGCAGACAGAATCGCTCTGGTCGCAGCTGCTGAGCCGAGCCGTCTCCGGACCGATGCGCGATACATCTTTGCAGCTGATCGCACTGGAGCACACCACCTGGGGCGACTGGCACAAACGTCACCCCGACACCTTGGTGCTGTCCCGGGACACCGGTTATGGCCGCGACTACGAGCGCGATCCCTACGCCGGTTACGAGGACAGCCGCGGCATCTACTTTCCGGTGACCCATCGCGATCCGCGCTATCACCCCAAGGAGCGCGTGCTGGGCATCGAGGTCAACGGTCAATTCAAGGCCTATCCCTTTGCCGAACTGAGCAAGACCGACGGCGTGATCAGGGAGACTTTCAACGGCGTGCCGCTGGAGATTCACTATGATCGCGGCAGCCACAGTGCCCGGGCCCTCGATGCAAACGGCGAATCCATACCGGCCATCACCGCCTTCTGGTTCGCCTGGACGGCGTTTCACCCCGAAACAGACGTGTTTAAAGCGCGGCGGATCAAGTAGCATAGGAAGGATATCGATATGGGAAACACACAAGCAGCGGCCGTGAGCACTCCTCACCACAAATGGCTCAAGCTCGGCATCCTGGTGCTGTTCGTCGGCGCCCTGACGGCCTTCTTAGCCCTGGACGGCGCTCAATATTTGAGCCTGGAGGTGATCAAGGCCAACCGTGACGCCCTGCTGGCCTATACCCAGAGCCATTATGGCCTGGCGATTATTATGACTCTGCTCATCTATACCGCCGCCGTCACCTTCAGCATCCCGGGGGCGACGCTGTTGTCGCTGATGGTGGGCTTTCTCTTCGGTCGCTGGGTCGGTACCGCGGTGATCCTGGTGGCCGCCACGCTGGGGGCGACGCTGGTCTTCCTCGCCGCCCGCTACCTGTTCGCCGATGCGGCGCGCGAAAGACTCGGCAGCGGCCGCGCGGCGCGGCTGATGCAGGGCTTCTACGACAACGCCTTCAACTATCTGCTGTTTCTGCGCCTGGTGCCCATCTTCCCGTTCTGGCTGGTCAACCTTGCGCCGGCCTTCACCCCCATCACCACCCGCACCTATGTGCTGGGCACCGCCATCGGCATACTGCCCGGCAGTTTCGTGTTCGCCAATCTGGGCGAGTCCCTGGGCCGTATCGAATCGCCCAATGAACTGGTCTCGACCGAGACCCTGCTCGCCTTTGGCCTGCTGGGGCTGTTTGCCCTGCTGCCGGTGATGGTGAAAAAATTCCGTAAACCCGTTCAATCTTGATTTAGTCGACGAAGGAAAAAGATTCATGCATGCCACCCTGTCCCTGCTGCAACAGACCGACTTCCCCGCCATCAGGCGCGGCAAACTGGAGACCCTGCAGGTCAATCTCGGCTACCGCTGCAATCAGCAGTGCCTGCACTGCCATGTCAACGCGGGCCCCAAACGCAAGGAGAACATGGCGCGCGACACGGCTGAACAACTGGCCGCCTTCATCAAGGCCACCGCCATTAAGCGACTCGACCTGACCGGGGGCGCGCCGGAGCTGAATCCCAATTTTCGCTACCTGGTAAGCGAGGCGCGCAAGCTGGGGGTTCATGTCATCGACCGCTGCAATCTCACCATCCTGTTCGAAGCGGGACAGGAGGGCCTGGCCGGGTTTCTGGCCCAACACCAGGTGGAGGTGGTCGCCTCGCTGCCCTGTTATCTGAAAGACAATGTAGAGAGGCAGCGTGGCAAGGGCGTATTCGACGCCAGCCTGGCGGCGTTGAAAAAGCTCAACCGATTCGGCTACGGCAAACCGGGGACGGGACTGATCCTGAATTTGATGTACAATCCGCAGGGCCCTGCCCTGCCGCCGTCGCAGGTGGAACTGGAACAGGCCTATCGGAAACATCTGAAAGAAGACTACGACATCGTCTTTTCCAATCTCTACACCCTCACCAACATGCCGATCCAACGCTTCGGCTCCATGCTGGTCTCCAAGGGTCGATTCGAGGATTACATGCAGCTGCTGCGCGACAATTTCAAACAGGAAAACCTGGACGGCGTCATGTGCCGCAGCCTGATCAGCGTCGACTGGCAGGGCTATGTCTACGATTGCGATTTCAACCAGATGCTCGGCCTGCCGGCGCCGTTGACCAACAAACCGAAAACCCACATCCATGATTTGATGGACACCGACGTGGAGGGCAAGCCGATCGTGGTCAAGGATCACTGTTACGGCTGCACCGCCGGCCAGGGCAGCAGCTGCGGCGGGGCGCTTTAAATATCAGGACAGACGCTTGAGCAAACAACTCTCCATCATCATTCCCACCCTCAACGAGGCCGATCACATCGAGGCCACCCTGCGGCCCTTGCAGGCATTGCGGCAGCAGGGCCACGAGCTCATCGTCACCGACGGCGGCAGCACCGACGCCACCGTGGCGCTGGCGACGCCCCTGTGTGACCGCGTCATCCATGCCCCCAAAGGCCGTGCCAGGCAGATGAACGCAGGCGCGCGCCATGCCTGCGGCAACTATCTGCTGTTTCTGCATGCAGATACCTTTCTCCCCGAAAATGCCGCTGCACTCATTTCATCCGCGTTGCAAACGGCAAGGTGGGGACGTTTCGATGTCAAGCTCTCCGGCCGGCCGCGGCTGCTGAGGATCATCGAATTCATGATGAACCTGCGCTCGCGCCTGAGCGGCATCGCCACCGGCGACCAGGCCATCTTTCTAAGGCGCGACCTCTTCGAGGAGATCAGCGGCTATCCCGAGATTGAGTTGATGGAAGACATCGAACTCAGCAGGCGACTCAAACGCCATGGCCGCCCCGCCTGTTTAAAAGAGAGGGTTTTCACCTCCAGCCGCCGCTGGGAGGAAAACGGCATTATCAAGACCATGCTGTTGATGTGGCGCCTGCGGCTGGCCTATTTTCTCGGCGCCCGGCCCGAACGACTGAACCGACACTATCATTGATGCGCTTTATCGATGCCCGCATTCTGGTGTTCGCCAAAGCGCCTGTCCCGGGACGCAGTAAAAGCCGTCTGGCACCGGCCCTGGGGGCACAAGGCGCGGCGGAGCTGCACGCCCGGCTGGTGCGACACACCCTCACCACCGCCACGCAGGCAGCGTTGTGCCCGGTGGAGCTCTGGTGTGGGGACCATCCTGAACATCCTTTCTTCCGCGCCTGCCTGAAGGCGTTTCCCGTTATCCTGAAACAGCAACAGGGCGCCAACCTGGGCAACCGTATGGCCAATGCCTTTGACAAAACGCTCAAAGAGGCAAGCCCTGTGCTGCTCATCGGCAGCGACTGCCCGGCCCTGACGGCCGCCGATCTGGAGACGGCGCTGGATACCTTGGCGGACGGCAACGACTGCGTGCTCAAACCGGCCGAAGACGGCGGCTATGTACTGATCGGGCTCTCGACATTCAGTGATGCAATTTTCGCCGGCGTTCACTGGGGTGGTACCGAGGTGATGAATGATACCCGGGCGCGTCTCGCCTCACTGGAGTGGCGCTGGCATGAGCTGCCCACCACCTGGGATCTGGACCGCCCCGATGACCTGGACAGGCTCAAGAAGGTAGAAGCCTTGGCCTCAGACCCGGCAGTGGCCGGCCCGGTTTTCTGTTTCGATTAAGGCGCCGTTTGCGGCTGGTTTTCTGCCCGCGGTTCACTCGGTATCTCCGGCGGGTGACAACACCGGACGCATTCATCGTTCTTGTTGCGGCGCGCCGGTCGCGGGCGAGGAGAGGCCGTCGGACTCGTTCTCTCCCTCCTCGTTTCCGCTACCGTCCGCCTTGTTTTCAAGGGGTGTCGCCGGCCTGACCGGCGGCACCCTCTCGGCGGTGCCGATCACCGTTGTCGGCGCGGCCGGCCAGAGTTTGACAAATTCGGGTAAAAGATCCGCCCCCTTCTTGACTCCAAACCATGCCGCGCCCGCGGCCGCCACCAGCAACAACAGCAACAGCCCCCATTTCTTGCCGCGACCGGCACGCTGTTTCTGCTCGGCGCCGTCCGGCTGCGCGGCGTGGTCCTGGGCATCCTGGGACGGCTGAAAAGCTTCGTGCCCCTGCTTGGCCTTATCAAACACCGGCTCGAAGACATGGGCGGCTGTATCGCTTTTTGGCCCCTGCGCCGCCGTTTCACCGCCGGCAACGGGGGCAACGGCCTGTTGCGCCGCTTGCGGCTCTGCATCCGCCTCGGCGTCGTTGGCCGCCTCCAGCGGCAGATCGGCCTCGGTCAGGGATGCCGGTAGCGGCAGGTCGTGGGTGGGCGAGGCACTGCACAGGGCGAATGAGCCGGTGGACTCCTCCCTCAATTCGGTCAGCACGGCTTGTGCCAACGCCTGGTCGATGTCGTGCCGCTCTTCCAGTGAAGCCGCCAGCAACAGGCGGTCACAAAAGATATTGATCAGCCGGGGTATACCGTGACTGACACTATAGATCAGAGCCAGGGCCTCGCCGGCGATGGACGGATCGCCGCGCCAGCCGACGCATCGCAGCCGATGGGCGATGTAGGCACGGGTCTCCTCGGCGCTCAACGGCTTGAGGTGACAGGAGGCGATGACGCGCTGGGCCAGCTGCTCCAGCGCCGGCCGCGCCAGCATCTCTTGCAGCTCCTGCTGACCGAGCAGCAGGATCTGCAACAGCGGCTGCTCAGCGAGCTGGAAATTGGACAGCATGCGCAGCTCTTCCAGGGATTTCAGCGGCAAGTTTTGCGCCTCATCGACGATCAGCACCACGCGCTTGCCCTGACGCGCGCGCGCCTTGAGGAATTTTTCGATGCCGATCAGCAGTGAGGCCTTGCTCTTGCCGTCACCATAGACATCGAAACTGTGGCCCACGGCCTGGAGAATATCGTCGGCGCCGAGATTGGTGCTGGTCAGCCCGGCCACGACCATGGACTCATCGGTCAGATCGGTGAACAACGTCTGCACCAGGGTGCTCTTGCCGGTGCCGGGTTTGCCGGTCACCACCACAAACCCCTGCCCCTGGTGCAGGCCATAGCGCAAATAGGCCAAGCCGCGCTTATGGCCGCTGCTGGCATAGAAGAGCCGCGCATCAGGCACCAACCGGAATGGGTTGGCGTTCAGCCGGTAAAACGATTCATACATCCCAACCACCCGCAATCGGCCCGTATGGGCGCAGTCACCCTAGATTTCCTTCCCTTGCCGCTATCCCTTAAATAATTCGAAAATTATACTATACGATCGCGCCCGCGCAGAAACTCCTGCTTCGAGCGCGCCAACACGCCGGGAATGCCGGCCGCCATCTCGGAACTGTTATCATACCCTCCGACCAATGTATTTCCAGTTGATGATGGCAACACACAACTCACATTTTTGGGAACAAAAGAGTCTCGAGCGGATGAGCCGCAGGGAATGGGAATCACTCTGCGATGCTTGCGGCCGCTGTTGCCTCAACAAACTGGAGGACGAAGAGAGCGGCGAGATCTTCTACACCGACGCCGCCTGCAAGCTGCTGGATCGGGAAAGCTGCCGCTGCGGCGACTATCGCCGGCGTGTCCGCCGCGTATCCGATTGCCTGAGTCTGGGCATGGATCGCCCGGAGTATTTCAGGTTTCTGCCCGACAGCTGTGCCTACCGCCGCCTTTATGAAGGTAAATCCCTGCCCGACTGGCACCCCCTGATCAGCGGCGATCCGGATAGCGTCCACCGCGCCGGCATATCGGTGCGCGGCCGCTGCATCTCCGAGGAGGCGATTCACCCGAATGAACTGGAAGACCATATAATCGGGTTTCACGACTCACAGGGATCAACTTAATCGTAGTGACTATGTTGAATTGTTGCAGACTTGCCCTGGCGCTGGCCTTGGGCATAGCGGTCTCGTCGTCCCTGGCCGGCAGCAGGGGTTTGATCCTGAGCGAGGACAGCGCCCGGCTTTACTACCAGACCGGCGTCAACGACACCCTGCTGCGCAATTCACGCCAGCAGGTCAGCCTGACCATCGCCAAGGAACAGGACCCGCGCAACCTGCTGCTGCAGGCCGACACCGAACTGCTCGATTATCAGTACGCGGCCCCCGGCACACTCACGCTGGCCCCTAAGGTCGGGCTGATATACGGCAACTCCCATGACCAGGGCTACACCGCCCTGCTCGCCGGCGCCACCCTGCGCCTGCCGCCGGACAAGGGCCGCAAGCACGAGTGGCTGACGGAGCTCTTCGTCGCCCCCCACCTGAGCCGCCGCAAAGAGAGCCACGACGGCCATCAGTCGGACTTTGAATGGACCTGGGGGATCAACGTCCAGCTCAACTATCCGCTGCCGGACCAGGCCGAACTCAATCTGGGTTTTCGCAAAATCGAGGTGAATTTCCACGACCGCCAGCCCTCGTCGTTTGAAACCGGCCTATTTCTCGGCCTTTCTTACAGATTCTGACTCATCATGCAAACGCTTCCCGAGCTGCAAACCCTGCAACAGATCGTCATCGATGCCGCGCGCGAGGAGTTGCTGCCGCGCTTCACCTACGTGGAGCGCAGCCACAAGGCCGACGGCAGCGTGCTCACCGAGGCCGACCTGGTCATGCAACAGCGGATCCAGACCGCCCTGCGGCAACGCTGGCCGGGCATCGGCTTTCTCTGCGAAGAGATGGATGCGGATGAGCAACAGCGCTTGATAACGGATCACTCACGCCAGCTGTGGGTGCTCGATCCGCTGGACGGCACCAGCAACTTCGCCGCCGGCCTGCCGGTCTTTTCCACCTCACTGGCGCTGTTGCATGAGGGCGAAGTCGTACTGGGGCTGGTCTACGACCCGGTCCGCGACGAGTGCTTCAGCGCCCGCAAAAACGGCGGCGCCCACCTCAACGGCCAAGCCCTCGGGCAACACCGCCCCCAGGGCCCGCTCGCCAAGGGCATCGGCCTGGTCGATTTCAAACGCCTTGCCCCCGAACTGGCCACCCGGCTGGTGTGCGACATGCCCTACGCCTCACAGCGCAGCCTGGGCTCGGTGGCGCTGGACTGGTGCTGGGTCGCCGCCGGACGCTGTCACGCCTACCTGCACGGCAAACAGAAGCTGTGGGATTACGGCGCCGGCTGGCTGATCCTGTCCGAGGCGGGCGGCTACTCCTGCACCCTCAGCGGCGAGACCGTCTTCCTGCCCAGCCTGGAACCACGCTCCGCCGTCGCCGCCCTCGACCTGGAACTGTTTCTGGCCTGGAGCCGCTGGCTTGGAATCCGCTCGACCTGATTTGTTGATCGTCGCGGGCTCTGGGATAATGGCGCGCCAACGAGTCAGGCAATGGCAGGCATGAGCAGCAAACAACCCTCCAAACGCAACAGCCGCAAGAACGTCATGCGCTCCTTCCAGCAGCATTTCGATCTGGCGCGGCTCGACTACAAACGCCGCGTCAAACCGGGCAAGGACGTGGCCAAGGTCACCGGGCTGATCTTGGCCGCCGCCGTCTATCTCACCGGCTTCGGCCTGGCCTTCTACAGCCGTAGCCAGGGCATGATCGACGACAACTTCCTCAACAAAATCGCCTGGATCTTCATGATCCCCGCCTCGGTGGTGGGCATGTTCGCCTACCTGATCACCAGCAACCGGCGCGAATTTCCCATCCGCGAAGATATCCGCGCCCACGTGCATGACCTCGAGGGCGAGAACGGCTACCTGTGGCGCTACGCGCCGGTCCTGAACCAGCTGGAGCTGAAGAAGATCGACATGGAGTGGCTGATCGCCGCCTCGCGTGAAAAACGCCTGGTGGAGATGGCGCCGGAGGACATCTGCGCCACCGTCCACGCCCTGCATGAGGCCCTGCAAAACAGTAGCGCCGCCGTTGTCAATCAGGTCGAGAAAAATCTCGAAACCAGCGCCTGATCACCTTTACAGCCCCCGCTTCCCGCCGTAGAATTGCCGCCTCATACATTCAAGGTGTTCCAAGGGCGTCCGCCCGAGGAATGAAACGGGAAGTCGGTGCGTCCCCAGGTGATAACCCCTGGGACAAGTCCGACGCTGCCCCCGCA
>JASBUE010000238.1 GCA_030148045.1 Candidatus Tenderia sp. | reverse complement strand
CGCGGGTGCCGGTGCTGCTGCAGGCGCCGAGCAGGGCGGCGAGACAGAGGGCGCCCAGCGGTCTAGTGAGCTGTCGTGGCGGCGAAATCATGGGTTTCATTCCTTGCGTAACGCGCCGGCACCAGTTTGGCCAGGGCGGCGATGCTTCTTTCGATCCATTCGTTGTAAAGACCGTTGTCGGTCATGCGCGCGATATTGGTTTCATGCAGTTCGATGGCCTGCTCCTCGAAGGGGAAGGCCTGTTCTTCCAGCATCAACTCGTATTGTTCCATCTCCTCGGCGTCCAGGTTGGTGGGCCGGTCCGAGTCCAGCAGCTTACGGCTGAAGTCGGCATACATGTCGGCGATGCGGAAGGTGGCGGCGGTGGTGTACTCGGCCACGCCCAGTTCGGCGGCTTTGTTGTAAGCCTTTAGGGCCTGTTTCATGAGTTGATTCTTGAGTTGCATGTGCTTGCGGATAGGTTCGACCAGCTGGATTTTGGCATAACGCTCGTAGTGCGGTTCGGCCAGCACGAAAGCCGCTTGTGCCGCCAAGTAGCGTGTGCGGTTGGTGCGTTGCGTGCCGCCGTTACGGTCGGCCTGGTAGATTTTTTCCAGCTGGACGCGATAGAAATAATCACGGCCGAGGGCCTTGTGCATCTGGCCGGCCTGGTACAGCGCCTCCACTGCCGGCTCCAGCGGGTTGGGGAACATCTCGGCATAGGTGTTATAGGTGGTGGCGGCCTTGTGTTCGTCGCCAGCCTTTTCGTACAGCTGCGCCGCTTGCCACAGGGCCTCGCGTTTGGTTTCCGGTGAGTCGGCGTTGTCGACAATGTCTCGCAGCGCCTCGGCGGCGCGGAGCGGGTCCTCCAGGCGCATGTAGGCCACCGCCAGTTTTTCCTCTACATCCTTGATCAGTGCGTGTTCGGGATATTGACGCTTGAACGCTTCCAGGTAGTTGGCGGCCTCCCGCCACTGGTCGAGGATGATGTGGCTGGTGGCGATATCGAATTCCGTGATAGCCCGGATGGAGGTGTTGGGCACGGTCTCGAGCAGGCGCTTGAACTCGGCGATGGCGCTGGTGACGGCGCCGTGGGCGCGGAAATGCTCGGCCTGTTTGTAGATGCTGGCGGCCAGGCGTTCTTGCACTTCGGTTTGTATTGGGTCGTCCTCCTTCATCAGGAGGCGGAGTTCGAGGTAGATCAGTTCCGCGATTTCATAGTTCTGCCTTTCAAACTGGGTGTTGGCCAATACGATGAGGGCGGTGCGCCGGATTTCGGGATCGCTCTTGGGATAGCGGTTGAGAATGGTCTCCGCCGCCATGACGGCGTCGTTGTAGCGGCGGCCTTCGTAGAGTTCGTGGGCCGCCTTGGCCAGTACTGCAGGCGCCCGGGGGTCGCGCGAGAAGACCTTGGCGAAGGAGAAGGCGCTTTGCAGCGCGGACCGGTGCCAGGCCTTCTTGTCGGGGCCGGTGAGCAGCTTGTCTTGCTCGGTATAGGCCACCAGGGCGGCGTAGCCGGCCTCGGCGGCCTCGTCATGGACACCGTATTCGTAGGCGGTGCGTTCGAACTCGCGCGCCGCTTCGCCATAAAGCCTGTCTTCAAACAGGGCTTCGGCCAGCAGGAAGTTGATGTGCGGTGCATCCTCGCTATGGGGAAAGTATTGCAGATAGAGACGGTACCAGTTGGCCGCTTCCTGGAAGTCGAGCAGGCTGTCGGTTTGCTGTGCCTTGGCGTGGTGATACTGGGCGATGTCCAGCAGGTGGACCTTAAGGCGTGTTTGGATCTTGTACAGGCTTTCGTTGTCGCTCTTGATCAGGTAGCGGTGATAATCGTTGTGGACCGTTTTATCCAGGTGCTCGCTAAGTATATCGTAGCGCCGTACAAACTCCTTTTTCGCCGCGATGATTTCGTCCTTGGATTTTTGCGTGGTGTAAATATCGATAGCCTTATCATGCAGGATGAGGGCATAGGGGTGCCATGGACTGCGGTCGAAGTACGAGGTGTAGATTTCGGCTGCGGCGGGCGTCCGTTCCTGTTTGAGGTAAAGTTCGGCCAGTTTTTGATAGATCATGAATTCGTAGACGCGCACCGGTTTGTCGCGCAGATAATCGGTGAGGGCGTCACGTTTGCCCTGCATGGAGATGCACAGGGTAATAGCGCGAAAGCTGTCGTTGATCAGTTCGACATCCGAGCGCGAGATGAACTCCATACCGGCCAGTTCCGCCGGTGTGATGTCGCGATTCAGTTTTAGGTCAAGCACTGACAAGAAAGGATCGAGCGAGTCCATGCAGCGATCCTGTTTGTAGATCGACCAGGCGTATTTAAACAGTGCCTGTTCATAAAACCGGTTGTTGGTCTGTCCCCTGCCGATGATCGTGGCGTAGGCGACCTCGGCATCGGCGTAGCGGGTCTCCTGAAACAGCAGTTCGCCCAGCCTGAACCCCACTTCTTCGGCATGTTCCGAGGCGGGATAGTCCCGGGCGAAGATTTTTAGCGCCTTGACCGCCTTGTCCAGCCGGCCGCTGTGTTCATAGGCGCGCGCCAGTTGATAGATGATGATGTCGCGGTCGGGATAGCGGGGATAGCGGGTCAGCAGCTTCTGATAGGCGTCGATGGCTTTGGCGTAGCTTTCCGGGGTCACCGGTTCGCCGTTGCCGTCTTCGTAGAGCCGGTCGATGCGCTGCATTTCCAGGTCGCCGAGACGGCGCAGCGCCTTTTCGTTCAGCTCCGCATTGCCGCCTTCCTGAATCAGTTCTTCATAAGTCCTGATGGCATCGCTAACGCTGGCGGACACGGGGGCGTCCTTCCTGATCTCTACCGGCTTGCCCTTGAGGCTGCCCAGGGTATCGCTGCCGGTGCTGCTGCAGCCGGCGATCAAGGCGGCGAGCGGAAGGGCGATCAGGGGGTGCCGGTGCATTACAGCCCTTCCTCCGCCTTGAAGGTGCCGCCCTCGATGGCCTGGGCGAGGCCGAATTTGATCTGGTCGATATAGTTGTCGAGCTGGGCCTGGTAGCGGCTGAGGGTCGTGAGCGCCTGTTGTTTGAGCGCTCCGAGCTGATGTTGCTGGGCCTTCTCGATCTGCTCTCCGAGGGTCTGGTGGCGCAGATGAAGTGCGGCGACTGCGGTGTTGATCTTGCCGCGATCCTGCAGCTTTTCAAGCCCACCGATCTCGGCCTCAAGCGAGTTGAGCTGTGACTGCAGCTTGAGCAGGGCGCGGTATTCCCGCAGCGTCGCCTGGAATTCCGGGTTGTCGAGCAGCAGTGCCAGGAAGCGCTGTTCCGGCGCCTCCGGGGTGTTCTGCCAGTGACTCAGCCAGCCGGTCTCATCCTCGGGTACGGCGCTGATCAGGCCGGGGAAAAGATCGCTGTCGATCTTCTTCTTGGCCTCGTTCATGTCATGGGCATCGGCGGCGATCTGCTTTTGTGCAGCCTGGTAATGCTGGATCGCCTGGTTGTAGGCGCCGGCCTTGCCCAGCGCATAGGGTACCGCCAGCATGGTTTCATAGCCGTAGGCGCTGCTGTAGGGGCGGTTCTTCAACTCCAGCCAGAAGGTCAGGGCCTGTTCGTAGTTGTCCTCGCTGGAATAACTCCAGCCCATGCCAAGCAGGGCGATGTTGGAGAGGTGGCTTTTGAGGCGCACCCTTTCCAGATAGCCGCGTGCCTTGGCCGGTTGGTTGATCTTCAGCAGCGAATAGCCCAGCGCCAGGTTGGCCCGGTCCCTGATTGCCTGGATCTCCGGGTCGCGGCTATTATCCAGCCGGCCGATCTGGTGCAGGATCAGGGCGCCGTTCTTATTGCGGTGCGTCTCGATCAGCTGCACACCGATGTTGAAGAGTTGGTACAGCGCCCAGGTCGATTCGTCGTTGATGCGCGGCAGGGCGGCGATAGCTTCCCGTACCTTGCCGCTTTCCAACAGGGCGCGACTGTTGATACTGGCGTATTCGACCTCCTGTGCCTGGCTCAACCTGCGTTTGATATTGATCAGCGAGCGAAGCGCGGCGTCCATTTGTCCCAGCTCGAGCTGCAGTTTGGCACGTTCCAGCCGAGCGCTGTCGCGTACCCCCTGCGAGCTTGTCGTCTGCCGGGCAAGGCGGGTATAAACGGCGATCGCTTCGTCATAGAGACCGAGCTTGGCGAAGTTGCCGGCCAGGAACAGCTGGCCCAGCTCGCGGTCATCGCCAAGGCGGTTCTGCTTGTCCGCCGCCATCAGCATGGCCGTCGACTGAAACGTGTCGCCCTGCTGGTAGATCAGGTAGGCGTGGCCGAGCAGGGTATTGCCGATTTTTCCGGCGTCGAATTCCTTGCTGTGCGCCGGTGAGCCGGGCGTGATACCGCCCAGAGCAAGGGCCAGCGCGACGACTGCGGTGCGGCATGGGGAGATCATTTGATCGCCGCCCAGGTTTCGTGGGTGTAGGTGATTTCCGGCGTGCGTTGCTGCAGCAGGCGGGTGATGGTGATTTTCAGGTGGTCGCGGCCGTCGGATTTGTCCAGTTCGACGGTCTTGGTGACGTGCCTGCCGCCACCCGTGACGGTAGTCTGCAGGACATGGATGCCTCGCGGCAGCGGGATGACCCCCAGCCTTTTCATGGCGCCGGCGGCGAGCATCTCCATTTCCCTGGCGTCGAGATCCTGCTGGATGATGGTGTTTTTATCCAGGGTAATGCGGATGCTCTCGATTTTCCCCCTGGCCAGCTTATCGATGTCGAGATAGAGGGCCAATCCCCGCCGCTCTTCGTCCCGATATTTCTCCTTCGCCAGCAGCAGGTCGCGTTGCAGTTCCAGGGTCGCCCGAGTCAGGGCGGCACGATCGAGAACGGTGTCGCCGGGCATAGGATCGGCCGCCTGGCTATGCGACAACGGAAGCAATGCCAGGGAAAGGCACAGCGCAAGGATGAGTGAGACTTTGTTGGCCGACAACAAGAAAAACCTCAGGTTGGATGTCGTTTGGGCGACCGTCCTACTACACGTTATATCATTCCCATTTGTGCTGCGTTGTCAAAAAACAAAAGAGGGCCTGAAAAGGCCCTCTTCATTAGTACATGGCCTAGCTGGCGGTACGCTTTTTCTCCATCATGTCGTGGATAATGGGGGTCAGGATGATCTCCATCGCCATGCCCATCTTGCCGGCCGGTAGGACCATGGTGTTGGGGCGGGACATCCAGGCACCCTGCAGCATCTGCAGGTAGGTGCTGATATCGTGCTTCTTCGGATAGCGGAAGCGGATCACGCAAAAGCTTTCGTCCGGGGTCGGAATGTCGCGGGCGATAAAGGGGTTAGAGGTGTCCACGATGGGTACGCGCTGGAAATTGATATCGGTGCGTGAGAACTGCGGTGCGATGCAGGTGACATAGTCGGGCATGCGGCGCAGGATGGTCTCGACCACCGCCTCGGCGGAATAACCGCGCTCCTTGTTGTCACGATGGATCTTCTGGATCCACTCCAGGTTGACGGAGGGAACCACGCCCACCAGCAGGTCGACCCACTGGGCCACATCCACCTCCTCGGTGACTACGCCGCCGTGCAGGCCTTCATAGAACAGAATGTCGGAGCCGGGCTCCAGCTCTTCCCAGGGGGTGAAGGTGCCGGGTTCTTGGTTGTAGGGGGAGGCTTCCTCGTGGTTGTGCAGGTACTTGCGGATCTTGCCGCTGCCGGTTTCGCTGTAGTTGCGGAACAATTCTTCCAGTTTGTCGAAGACGTTGCCTTCGGGACCGAAGTGGCTCAGGGTGCGGCCTTCGGCCAGGGCCTTGGCGACGGCTTCCTTCATCTCCTTGCGGTCGTAACGGTGAAAGCTGTCACCCTCGACCACGGCGGCCTTAATGCCTTCGCGGCGGAAGATGTGTTCCATGGCGTTCTTGACGGTCGACGTGCCCGCGCCAGACGAACCGGTTACGGCAACAACGGGATGTTTTCTGGACATTGGGGTCCTCCTTAAGCTCAAATATTATTTTGCGAAATGGAAACCTGGTGGTATCACTCCCGCGGCCGTTGTATCAGTGCCTTGCCAACTCGGGCGGGGGCTGCTTGTTGTTAGTGGTGCCTGGATACTCGAAAACGCGCCATTATACTACAACCCCCCGGATTTGCGATGCCTTGCCCCTGGTTTGCAGTCGGCCTGCCTATCTGCCGATGAGATGGGTTAATAATATATCAAATGGCCCTCACCGGGGTTGCCCGAGGTTGTGAAAATTAATCGTATGTCGCTGTTTTGGAGTTGGTATCGGTTGTCCGGCTGTCTGTTGCTGGTGTTGCTGCTGGCCTCTGCCGGGGTCCGGGCCCAGCAGGGCGATGCCGGTGGCGACTGGGTCGAGGAGATCCGCTTCGTCGGCAATGACAGGACCAAGCCGCGCATCCTGCTCCAGGAGATGGTGATCCGGGAAGGCGATCCCGTCGACGCCGAGAAGATCGAGCGTTCGCGCCAGGCCATCATGGATCTGGGTTTGTTCAAGTCGGTTGAGGCGCGCCTGCTGCCGGGGCAGCAGGGCAAAATCCTGGAAATCGGCGTCAGCGAAAAAATCTATATTATCCCCTTGCCGCAGCTGGACCGGGACGCCGACGGCGAGGTCAGCTACGGCGGCCGTCTGACCGTGGACAATCTGGCCGGACTCAATCAGCGCCTCAGGTTGACCTATGAGGTCCTGAGCGGCGGCTTCGCCAGCGATCGCACCGTCCAATCCGCCGATTTATCGTGGAGCTATCCACGTGTCGCCGGCACCGATTACGGCCTGGGTCTGGGGTTGAAACGGGAGGTATCGCCGGAGACCACCCGGGACAGCCTGGGTGAGGTGGTGGCGGAGCATGATCGTGTCTTTAATACTTTCAACGTGGGGCTGTCGCGCTGGCTCAGCCGCGAGGGTCCGTCGCAGGGCTGGAATATTGGTTTAGGTGGCTTCTGGCGCTACGAGGTAAACGATCAACAGTTCGGTGCGCCGTTGGACCGGCCGCCGGAGAAGGCCGTAGGGGTCTCATTCGCCATCCGCTATACCCGCGTGCATGATTATCTCTACAGTCGCGAGGGGCTGGAATACGGTGTCGTCAGCGACCAGGGCCTGGTGGCCATGGGCTCCGATACCCCCTACAGCCGCAATCAGGCCTATTACCGCCACTTCTTTCCCCTGGGTGCTATCGAGCAGCATCGCAACTTGAACGTGCAGTTGCGCTTCGGCGGCACTGGCGGCAGCGTGCCCATCGACGATTTCCCCTATGTGTTGGGCGGCAGCCGCGACCTGCGCGGCTATGATAAGGACACCATCGGCGGTCGCTCCTTCTTCGTCGTCAATCTTGAGCTGCTGGCGCCCTTGTGGGGATACAACCCGGCCCGGGGCGTCGTCTTCGCCGATGTCGGCAACGCCTATGAAGATAACCGCCTGCTCGACTTCAGTGACCTGGAGTCCAGCCTCGGCTTTGGCCTGCGTTTCAAGCTCAAGGCCTTCGTCGATCTGCAGCTGCGTGTCGATGTCAGTTATGCCTTCGGACTGGATCGGCGCAAAGTCTACTTCGGCAGCAAAAACACCTTCTGAGCCGCGGCGCAGGCTGGCGGCGCCGGAACGAATGCCGTAAACTGACCGGCTGCAATAAAGGCAAACGTGGGAGTGAGACTTTGAATCAATCAAGCGTGACCACTTGGCTGATGCTGCTGACCGCTGGCCTGTTGTTGCCGGCCTGCGCCATGTTCCGGGTCACCGCCGTCAACAGCGCCCACAGCCTGATCCAGACCGACCTCAATCGTCCCCATGCCACCGTCTATTTCATCCGCCCCACGACCGAGCACCCCATGGGCTATGCCGACAACGTCCTCGACGTCGAAATCGACGCTGAAGACTTGATGGCGCTGGCCAAGGGCGAATACACCCTGGTGCGGCTCAAGCCACGCGATGTTACGGTTACCCTGCGCAATCGCACCCAAGTGCGCGGCCGCTGGGAGGTGACCGCAATGGAGCGCAGCCGCCGCTTCAGTTTCGAGGCCGGCAAGGTCTATTTCGTGCTGGCCGACATGTTCGACGGCGAGTTTCGCGGCGTCCACTTTACCCCGAGGTCGATCAGCCTGTTCGAGGCCAAGCGGGCGGCGCAATATCTCGAGCCGGCCGGGCAGGCGCGCCAGCATCCCATTCAAAATCTGTAACTATCCGGGCCAGGAGGTGCCGTGCACTTTCTGATCATCGGGCTGCTGTTATTATTGCTGCTCTTCGGGCCCCAGTTGTGGGCGCGCAGCGTGCTGCGCCGCTACAGCAAGCCGCGGCCCGACTATCCTGGCACCGGCGGCCAGTTTGCCCGTCACCTGCTCAAGCAGTTTGATATGGACAAGGTGAAGGTAGAAGGCACTGACCAGGGCGACCACTACGATCCCGTCGACAAGGCGGTGCGGCTGACCCCGGATAATCTCAACGGCAAGTCGCTTACCGCCGTCACCGTGGCGGCACACGAAGTGGGGCACGCCATTCAGGATCATCTCAACTACGCGCCGCTGAAATGGCGCGCCCGGCTGGTGGGCCTAGCGCAGGCGGCGGAAAAGACCGGCTCCGGCGTGTTGATGGTGCTGCCGCTGGTGGCGCTGATCACCCGCTCGCCGGCGGCCAGCGCGGTGATGTTCGCGGTGGGGCTGGGCAGCATGGCCATCGGCAGCGTGGTTCATCTGATCACCCTGCCGGTGGAGTGGGATGCCAGTTTCGGCCGTGCCATGCCTCTGCTAAAGGCGGGTCGCTATCTGGAGCCGCAGGACGAAAAGGCGGCGCGCCGCATCCTCAAGGCCTGTGCCTTGACCTACTTCGCCTCTTCCCTGGCCAACCTGCTCAACGTCTGGCGCTGGCTGCGTTTTTGGCGTCGTTAGCCTTTGGGGCAACGGGTATATTATTGAGACTTTCGTAATTGAATGACATCGAGGCCCTGGGTCGGCCACGCCAGCTGTCAACCAATTATCAAGGCTCAATAAATCTTGTCGGGGTGACCTCTTCCTATTAACCCGGCAACCTACATATACCGGGTTAATATCTTGTGGTTGAGGGTTCTAGCCACATTTGGAGTCGCCGCAGTTGAGGCAGGTCATGCAGCCGTCCATCTTGATCATGGCCTTGGTGTTGCACTTCATGCAGAGCTGGGCGCCGTCCGGGAATTCGTCGGTGGCCGCCGCTTCCGCCTTTTTCGCCGAATCGTCGAACTGCTTGCGTTTTTCCTCCACCAGTTTTTGCTGGTGCTCGTCCAGGCCGTCATCCTTGAGCAGGCCGATCATGCGCAGGTGTGACTCGATGGCATCGCCGATCTCGGCCACCAGCGAGGGCATGAACTTGCCGCCTTTCTTGAAGTAGCCGCCGCGCGGATCGAACACCGAACGCAGCTCGTCCACCAGGAAGGTGACATCGCCGCCCTTGCGGAATACCGCCGAGATGATGCGTGTCAGGGCGACGATCCACTGGAAGTGATCCATGTTTTTCGAATTGATGAAGATCTCGAAGGGGCGGCGCAGTTCGTGCTCGGTGCCCGGGTTCAAAATGATGTCGTTGATGGTGACATAGAGCGAATGCTCGGACAGCGGCGTCTTGATCTTGTAGGTCGAGCCGATCAGCATGTCCGGGCGTTCGACCTTTTCATGCATCTGTATCACATTGGATTCAGCCGCGATTTGCTCTTGCTGTTTGCGCTCTTCCGCCGGTGCCTCTGCCTCGGGCTTGATGACGTTGAAGCCGGTAATTTTCGTGCTGATTTTGATAGCCATGGTGTGGTGCTCCGTAGGATTCGTCTGACTAGAACTTGCCGTAATAGCCTTCTTTGAGGGCGTCGTAGAGGTTGGCGGCAGTATGGACTTCGCCGTCGTATTCGATCTCCTCGTTGCCCCTGAGTTCGACCTCCGAACCGTCCTCCAGGGTGAAGCGGTAGGTGGTGTTGGCCAGGTCCTGTTCCTTCACCAGCACGCCCTGGAAGGCCTCTGGATTGAAGCGGAAGGTGGTGCAGCCCTTCAGGCCCTGCTCGTAGGCATACAGATAAATATCCTTGAACTGCTCATACGGAAAGTCCGTCGGCACGTTGGCGGTCTTGGAGATGGATGAGTCGATCCATTTCTGCGCCGCCGCCTGGATGTCCACATGGGCCTTGGGCGTGATGTCCTCGGCGCTAATGAAGTAGTCCGGCAGCAGGCTGTCCGCGTCCTCGGTATAGGGCGAGGCGTTTTTGTTGATCAGTTCGCGGTAGGCCAGCAGTTCGAAGGAGAATACGTCGACCTTTTCCTTACTCTTCTTGCCTTCTCGGATCACATTGCGCGAGTACTGGTGGGCGAAGCTGGGTTCGATGCCGTTGCTGGCGTTGTTGGCCAGGCTCAGGGAGATGGTGCCGGTGGGGGCGATGGAGCTGTGATGGGTGAAGCGCGCGCCTACTTCGCTCAGCTCCGCCACCAGGTCCGGGTCGGCCTCGGCGACGCGCTGCATATAACGGCTGTACTTGGCGTGCAATACCTTGCCTTTGACCGTGTCGCCGATTTTATAGCCGTCGCGCTTCATCTCGGGACGCTTGCGCAGCATCTCGGCGGTGACTTCGAATTCCCGTTCCATGATCGGGGCCGGGC
This sequence comes from Candidatus Tenderia sp., assembly GCA_030148045.1. GTDB lineage: Bacteria > Pseudomonadota > Gammaproteobacteria > Tenderiales > Tenderiaceae > Tenderia. Next base: position 6,251 of record JASBUE010000238.1, on the reverse strand, counting down.
CCTTTTCCTTGGCCAGGTCCAGCGCCGTGCGCCAGCCTTCCAGGGCCAGTTCGCGGGTGACGCGCTCGGTGAACCGCAGCGATTCCTGGTCGCCGTAGGTCATGCGCAGCATGGTGAGGGTGGAGCCCAGGCCCAGGTAGCCCATGCCATGGCGGCGCTTGCTCATGATCTCGTCGCGCTGGCCCTTCAGGGGCAGGCCGTTAATCTCTACCACGTTGTCCAACATGCGGGTGAAGATGGCCACGGTCTGGCGGAACTCGTCCCAGTCGAAGTGGGCCTTGTCGGTGAACGGGTCGCGCACGAACTTGGTCAGGTTGACCGAGCCCAGCAGGCAGGAGCCGTAAGGCGGCAGGGGTTGTTCGCCGCAGGGGTTGGTGGCGCGGATGTCCTCGCAGAACCAGTTGTTGTTCATCTCGTTGACCTTGTCGATCAGGATGAAGCCCGGTTCGGCATAATCATAGGTGGAGGCCATGATCACGTCCCAGAGGCGGCGCGCGCGGATTTTCTTGTAGACCTTGCAGGCCACCAGTCCTTCCTCGTTGGTGACGTAACTATGCTTGGTCGGCCAATCGCGCCACACGATCTGGCTGGGGTCGTCGAGATCGAGTTTGTCCAGCCCCGCCTCCTTTTCGGTGACCGGGAAGGAGAGGGGCCAGTGGTCGTCGTTCTTGACCGCTTCCATGAACTCCTGGGTGATCAGCAACGACAGATTGAACTGGCGCAGGCGGCCGGATTCGCGCTTGGCGCGGATGAAATCCATGACGTCAGGGTGGCTGCAGTCGAAGGTGGCCATCTGGGCGCCGCGGCGGCCGCCGGCCGAGGAGACGGTGAAGCACATCTTGTCGTAGATATCCATGAACGACAGCGGGCCGGAGGTGTAGGCGCCGGCGCCGGAGACGTAGGCGCCGCGGGGGCGCAGGGTGGAGAATTCGTAGCCGATGCCGCAGCCGGCCTTCAAGGTCAGGCCCGCCTCATGGACCTTCTGCAGGATGTCGTCCATTGAGTCGGTGATCGTGCCGGAGACGGTGCAGTTGATGGTGGAGGTGGCCGGTTTGTGCTCCAGGGCGCCGGCGTTGGAAACGATGCGGCCGGCCGGGATGGCGCCATGGCGCAGGGCCCAGAGGAATTTGTCGTACCACTCGTCCTGCTTTCGTTGGTCGGTTTCGACTTCGGCCAACGCCCTGGCGACGCGCTGGTAGGTGCCGTCGATATCGTGATCGATGACGGCGCCGTCCTTGGCCTTGAGACGATACTTCTTGTCCCAGATATCCAACGAGGCGGCCTGGAGTACGATTTCGGTCGGATTGATGGCAACGGCTTTCAAATGAGCGCTCTTCATGCAGTGATGTCCCCTATGGTTATGCTTATTTCAACTAAATTTCCAGCCCGCCGAGTGGGGGTGGGTGATGTATCCGGATGTGCCCTGCTTGACCTTCTGAGGGGATGACCACAAGATGTTGTGGTCTCAGGAAAATTTATGCCCTGCTCGGGCAGTTGTCAACCCGTTTGCTAAAATTTATTTTAATGTTTTTTGAAACAATATGTTATGTTGTTTTTTTGGTTTCGATAGCGAGTGGACAGGTGTCTGGATAGGTTGTGGATAAATTCGGGCAGACACAACATATTGTGTTCTTGTGATTGGATAAGACCGGCGAATCAAGAGCTTATAACGAGGCTTCGGCCCCCGGTCTGTGGATAAGCAGCGTTGGGGGTGCCCGCGGGACGGCGACAACAGCGTGTGGCGATGATGGGGAACGAACCTCAATATCTTGTGTCGCTTATGGGGTACTCGGCTCAGCAATGAAATGAAAGGATGATGATCAAAGTGAAACAGACAGCACTGAAGTGGGCGCTGGCCCCCCTGCTTGGAATCATGTTGGTTTCCCTGGCCCAGGCCGCCCTGCCGGCCCAGGACGGCCAGGGCAATGCGCTGCCCACCCTGGCCCCGCTGCTGAAGCGGGTCACCCCGGCGGTGGTCAATATCTCGACCCTCAGCCATGTGGCCGAACGTGACAACCCATTGCTGCAGGACCCCTTTTTCCGCCATTTCTTCGGCTTGCCGGAGCGTCAGCGCCGTGCCCAGAGCCTCGGCTCCGGCGTCATCGTCGATGCGGAGAACGGCTATGTGCTGACCAACAATCATGTGGTCGGCAAGGCCGGTGAGATCAGCGTGCAGCTGCTCGACGGTCGCATCCTGGAGGCGGAGCTGGTGGGTGCCGACCCCAAGGCCGACGTGGCCGTGATCCAGATCCCCGCCGAGGGGCTTAGTGCCCTGCCCATGGCCGACTCCGACGGGCTGGAGGTGGGCGACTTCGTGGTCGCCATCGGCAACCCCTTCGGCCTGGGGCAGACCGTCACCTCCGGCATCGTCAGCGCCCTGGGGCGCAGCGGCTTGGGTATCGAGGGCTATGAGGACTTCATCCAGACCGACGCCTCCATCAATCCCGGCAATTCCGGCGGTGCGCTGGTCAACCTGCGTGGCGAGCTGGTGGGGATCAATACCGCCATCGTCGCCCCGGGCGGCGGCAATGTGGGTATCGGTTTCGCCATCCCTTCGAACATGGCGCGGGCGTTGATGGAGCAGCTGGTGGCCTTCGGCGAGATCCGCCGCGGCCGCCTCGGGGTATCGGGCCAAACCCTCAATACCGCCCTGGCCAAGGCCTTCGATCTCGATATCAGCAAGGGTGTGTTGATCTCCAGCGTGGAGCCGGGCGCCGCCGCCGACCGCGCCGGCCTGCAGGTGGGTGACGTGGTGGTCGGCATCAACGAGCGCCAAGTGGACGATACCGCCGACCTGCGCAACGCGCTGGGGGTGCTGCGCGCCGGGTCCGAGGTGGAACTGAAGGTGATCCGCGGCGGCCGGCAGCACATCATCAGCACCAAGATCGACGCCCCCGCCCAGCAGCTGTTCGAGGGACGGCAGCTGAGCCAGCGCCTGGAAGGACTGGTGCTGGGTGACATCACCGAGGAGTCGCCGCTATATGGCAAGGTCGACGGCCTGTTGGTGCTGGAGGTGACGCCGGGCAGTTATACCTGGCGTGCCGGTCTGCGCAAGGGCGACATCATTATTTCGGTCAACCGCCAGGTGGTCACCGGTCGTGCCGAGATGGAGCAGGCCGTGAAACGTTCGCAAAGCAGTGTGCTGCTCAATATCCGCCGCGGCAACCGGGCCTTGTTTGTGTTGCTTTAGGGCTATCGCGAAAGTCAAAGAAGCCCGCGGCAAGCGGGCTTTTTTCTGTGCGGCGGGTTCGGATCAGCCGACGATATGGTGTTTGCCGATCAGGCTGACGCTGGTGGCCTTGGGCCCCTGCTCGCCCTTCTCTTCGCTGAAGCGTACTTCGGCGCCGATTTCCAGTTTGTCGAAATCGCCGTTGACCAGGCTGTTGCGGTGAAAATAGATCTCGAGCCCCAGCGGCGTTTCGATGCGGCCGTAATTCTCTTCGGGCACCAGCTGGCTGACGCGGCCATGGGGCGGTGCCTCGTGGGTCTTGACCTTGCCCTTCTGGCGGCGGTGGTGATCCTCCAACTGGCGGCGCATGGCGTCGAAGGCATCGCGCACCGCCACGTAGGCATCCTCGTGAGCCTGGTGCAGGTCGGATTCACGGCTTACCACCAGCTCCTTGCCCGGCGTGGTGAGATCGATACGGATACGAAACAGATTGCCTTTGTGTTTGTGTTGGTGGTGGGGTTCGACCACCACGCGGCAAGACATGATCTTGTCGTGAAATTGGTCCAGCTGCGCCGCCCGTTTGCGAATGGCGGCTTCCATGGCCTCGGATTTTTCCATGTGACGAAAAGTGATTTGCAATGGCAGTTGCATGGGTCTCTCTCTCTGAACGCGGGTGGATTTATTGTTCTTGTTTATTACTGAAATTATATAGGATGTTATTGGAATCGCCACCAGTGTTTGCTTCGTAAGCGATTGGCCGATCCTTATTTCAACGCTATGTCGATCGGCGCCGGCGGTGCCGGATGATCCAGGCGTAAAGCGCGAGATTGATAATCAGCACCCCCAGCCCCAGCATGATCCACAGCGTGGCGGGGAACTCGCCAGGATAGATGATAGCGCCGAGGTAGTGCTCGATAAAACTCTCCTCGTAACCGGCAGCGCCCCCCTTGGCGCGCAGCCAGTTTTCCAGTGGCGTAAGGGGGCACACGCCGCCGTAAAACTCGATCGCCACCGCCCAGAGGGCGGCGGGCAGATGCAGCCACGCCAACCGCGGCCAGCGCGCCACCAGCAAGGCGCCCAGCACCGCGAACAGGATGAACCCGAAGTGCAGCAGCATGACCAGGTTGGCAAGCAGATGATAGGGCATGAGGATGTCCTGAAGCTTACCAAATTATAGCAACCGCGGGGTGGGCAAACAGGCGTACAAGAAGGGTGTGCATTGGGTTCGTACCGAGGTGGCAATTCCCGCCTGGCCTTCTATAGTTAATTCGTCAGCGGCAAGCTCTTGGCGTCAGCGGAAAACAGGGAGGGCAGGGCGATGGATAAGGATGGCCGCAGGAACCTGGACGGAGCAGGTCCCGGGGGCGGTGGGCGGCCGGAGCCCCTCGGCGGTTTGGCGTAATCGGTTGCCACGGCGGAAAGAAATGATCAAGCCCCCGAATCGGTCCGTCAGTCGCGACTGGCCTGAGATATCCTTTAGCGCCTGGCGTGACACCTGCGCCACACTGCATTTGTGGACCCAGATCGTGGGCAAGATCCGGCTGGTGCAGACGCCGTGGCTCAACCACTCCTGGCATGTGCCGTTGTATGTCAGTGGGCGCGGGCTGAGTACCTCGCCGATTCCCTACGGCGGTTCGGCGTTTCAGATCGATTTCGACTTCGTCGATCATGCGCTCGTGATCCAGACCAGCGACTGTTTGGGCCGGCGCCTGCCGCTGCGGGCGCAACCGGTGGCCGCCTTTTACGGGGAGCTGTTTGCGACCCTGGGCGAGCTCGGTCTGGAGCTCAGGATCAATCCCCTGCCCAATGAGATCATCGATGCCATTCCCTTTGATCGAGACACGCTCCATGATCACTATGACCCTGACGCCGCGAGGCGCTTTTGGCACACCCTGGTGCAGGTGGACCGGGTGTTCAAGGAGTTCCGCGCGCGCTTTCTCGGCAAGTGCAGCCCGGTGCATCTTTTCTGGGGCAGTTTCGATCTGGCGGTGACGCGCTTCTCCGGCCGTGAAGCCCCGCCCCATCCCGGCGGTTTCCCAAATATTCCCAACTGGGTGGTGCGCGAGGCCTATTCCCACGAGGTCAGCAGCGCCGGTTTCTGGCCCGGCGGGGGCGGCATCGACTACCCGGCCTTCTACTCTTACGCCTATCCCGCGCCGGCGGGATTTGCGCAGGCGCCGGTGCGGCCGGCGGCGGCGTTTTATTCGCAAGAACTGGGTGAGTTCATCCTGCCCTATGACGAGGTGCGCAGCGCCGCCTCACCGGACGAGTTGTTACTCGATTTTCTGCAAAGCAGCTACGCGGCGGCGGCCGAGCTGGCCCAATGGGACCGGGCGGCGCTGGAGCGTGTGGCGGTATTCTAAACCGGCGCGCGGGTGCCTATTCCGCCAGCAGCCCGTCAATTACCGCAGTCCAGCCGCGCCTGATGTTTTGTTCGGCATAGCCGCCTCCACCCAGCGCCAGCAAGCGGCCCTGGGCGTATTGATGCGCCAGCAGCATCGAGCGTCGGGCCGCATGCTGATGGCACCGCGGTGAGAATTGCAGATGGGTGAGGGGATCGCCGCCCAGGCTGTCGACGCCGCATTGCAGCAGGATGAATTGGGGGCTGGCGGCGCGAATGAACGATTCCAGCTGTTCCCAGGCGCCGAAGAAGGCCGCATCATCCGCATGCGGCGGCAGTGGCAGATTGAGTTTGGTCGCCTGGGCGCCGTCGATACCGGTTTCAGCGCCACTGCCGCTGCCGGGATAGAGGTAACGGCCATCCTCGTGGATGTCGGCGATAATCACCCGCGGTTCGGCTTCAAAGCCGTAATAGACGCCGTCGCCATGATGGGCGTCGATGTCCACATAGGCGATTTTATCGAGGCGATATTCCTGCAGCAGGGTTTCGATCACCACGCCGCAGTCATTGAAGACACAAAACCCGGCGGCGCGGTCGCGGCGGGCGTGATGCAGGCCGGCGATGGGGACGAAGGCCTGGCGCTCGAGGCGGCGGCAGGCTGTATCAATTGGCTTGCAACGGGCAAGGCCGCGCGCGGCCGAGGGGCCCGGCGCGCCTGAGCGCAAGCTACCGGCTTGCGCC
>JASBUE010000225.1 GCA_030148045.1 Candidatus Tenderia sp. | reverse complement strand
GAACAGGCGCTCGCGGGCTGATAGTCGTAGTGGGGATGAGGCTTTGTTAGGAATCCCCCTCCAACCCCACTTGCTCGCCCGGACCTCTTCCCTTTTTATTGGTTCATGCGCTGCGCCAGTTCACCCGCCGACGGCAGCACGCCGGTCAGGACCAGGATCACGATCAACACCGTGTAAACAGTCGTTGAAATGAGCGCGCCTTTCCATGAGAAGTGTTCCTGAACCGTGTGTATCAATGTTGCCCCGGCATGATGTAGCAACAAAAGCCCGCCGAGATTGGTCAACCAGTAGCCCAGCACAAAGGCCGGCAAATAGAGTTTTTCATTCAGGAAGGAAAAAGGCAGTGCGAATAAATAGGCCAAGGGCAGATTCACGAATAGGTCGTTCCACCAGGACAGCGGTGAGAGTACGTAGCCGATAACGGCTGCCATCCAGGCGCCCAGTCGTGATTTCATCAGGCTGATCGCCGATCAACGGCATACCGGGATCAGGGATTATCGGGATCACAGCCCCCTTCCCTTACCCAGATTCCTTTTTCACAGTGCAATAATTCACCGCTGCCACTACAGGCGTAACTGCCGTCTTGATAGGCGATATTATTGAAGTAACAACGATTCTGTTCGTCCAGTCCCTGCGCCAACAGCTCTACCTCCTCATCTGTTTCCTCCAGGATTGGCGATGTTTTGGCGTCCGGGTCCGGGGCGCCGACTTGATGTAGAGTTTTCCGCTGATTCATTGATCACTCTCCTTACGTTACATTGACGTTTTGGCTGATCCGTATAGATTTAGAATAGTAAGTTAAGCGAGGCCGTGCCAAGATAAACCATGATTTCTTTTATGGGCACTCCTAAAAATCCGCTGAAGCCGCGCTGGCGGCATTGCACTTGTTGTGTTGCCCATGAGTATTTCACCCGTTTTCGCCACGCCTGGAAGCGCCTGCTTTTTTGGTGCCATCATCGGCTTGATCGAATTTTTAGGGGTGCCCTTATTGGAATCTGAAATGCGCGTTTTATTGATCGAGGACAATAATGATCTGGCAATCGAGGTGGCCGAATTTCTCGAGAATCATGGCCACACCATCGATGCTGCAGGTGACGGCGTCACCGGCCTGCATTTAGCGATGGTGAATGATTATGATGCCATTATCATGGATCTCATGTTGCCCGGTATGGATGGCCTGGAAGTATGCCGGCGTTTGAGAGAGGAAGCGGAACGATGGACCCCCGTGCTGATGCTTACCGCCCGTGATACGCTGAACGACCGCCTGACCGGATTCCGGCTGGGGGCCGACGACTATCTGGTTAAACCTTTTTCGCTGCATGAAATGCTGGCCCGCCTGAACGCCATAGGCCGCAGAGGCAGTTCCAATGCCAATAATGCCCTGCGCGTTGGCGACCTGGAATTGAACCTGAAGACGCTGGAAGCCCGTCGTGCCGGCCGCCGGCTTGACATTTCCCCCAGCGGCCTGAAGCTCCTTGAGCTTCTGATGCGCCGTTCGCCTGAGCTGGTGCGGCGGGAACACATCGAACATGTCCTCTGGGGAGACGAACCGCCTGATGGAGAAGTCCTGCGTGTACACATCCACAAGCTGCGTGCCGCTATCGACAAGCCCTTCAAGACCCCCCTGTTGCACACCGTGCGAAGCCTTGGCTACCGTCTCGCCCCCGATACCGGCACGCCGGCAAATGCAGATTAACCTGCGCACCCGTCTTATCCTTTCCTATCCGCTCCTGGGTGCCGTGGTCGGGTTGCTCTTGGCAGGCATGCTGTTTTTCTCACTGGAAACCATGGAGCGCCAGTTCATGGATGTCTACCTAAATGATGAGTTGCAGCAGTTCATGGCCCGCAGTGACCACATCGGTGAGTCGCATTTTGGTCACTTGAGCGCATACCGTACAGCGATAAATCAAGGGCCGCCGGGGCTTGGTTTTCTCGCCGCGCTCGAGCCCGGCCATCACGAAATAGTCTATCGGGGCCGGGATTATGATGTCGCTGTCGGCGAGGCCGAGGGCGAGCGCTATTACCTGCTATTCGATGATACTGACTTTGAGTCCCGCGAGCACTTTCTCGAAACACTGCTTGTCGGCGGTGTTTTGTTGGCTGTATTCGCTTCCACCTGGCTGGGTTATTTCATCTCCGCAGGCGTCATCCGGCCCATCAGGGATCTGGCTCAACGGGTGTATTCGGTAGACCCGGCCATGGAATCCCAACCACTGGCCCGGGATTTCGCCGACGACGAAGTCGGCGATCTGGCGGCCGCGTTTGATACCTATCATCAGCGCCTGATGGACTTTGTGAACCGGGAACAAGAATTCACCGCAGACGCAAGCCACGAACTCCGCACTCCCCTGGCGGTAATACGCGCAACCGCAGAGGGTATGCTGGCCAGTCATGTATTGCCTGGACCCTTCCGCGCCAAGGCGGAACGTCTGGTCCGCAGCTCCGAAGACATGAGCGATATCCTGGATGTGCTGCTGTGGCTGTCGCGTGAAAAACCGGACGGCCCCGTCATGGACGCTCAAACCGATCTCGCCGGGGAACTGGAGCGACTGGTGGCTACCCGGCGCGAAAGCCTGGCCAACCGGCCACTGGAGCTGGAGCTCGAAGTCGCAGCCAAACCAGTGCTTGCCTCGCCCTCTGCCGCCGTCGTGATGGTAATGGACAATCTGTTGCGCAATGCCATCGCCTATACCCCCGAAGGCCGGATTCGCGTGGTTCTGGGAGAAAACTGTCTGCTGGTGGAGGACAACGGAGCCGGCATTCGCGATGAAGAACAGCAACGCGTGTTTGCAAGAGGCGAAAGAGGCCGCCGGGCAAAGGGGCCCGGGAAAGGTCTGGGACTGGCGATCGCTTTGCGTCTGTGCGAACGGTTCGGCTGGCAGCTTAGCCTGAGCCCGCGCCCCGGCGGCGGTACCCTGGCTCGATGGCGGTTTCGTTAACGTTTTTTTAACGATCATTTAACGCGGCATTAAGACTGCGCCCGCTATACTCCAAGCCCTATCAATCCTAAGGAAGCTTGGCATGGAGCTCTCGATCGTTATTCCTGTCTATAACGAGTCTGACAACATCAGCCCCCTGTTGCGGGAAATCGAGCAGGCCCTGGCGCCGCGGGACGATTACGAGATCATTGTGGTGGACGACTGCTCCACCGACGGCACCAGTGCCCAGCTTCAGGCCTTGCGCCGGGAAAGGCCACGACTGCGCGTCATTCTTCACAGCGAGAACAGGGGGCAGAGTATGGCCTTGATCAGCGGCGTGCGTAACGCCAGGGCCGACTGGATCACCACCCTGGACGGCGATGGTCAGAATGATCCTGCGGACATATTGCGCCTGATACAGGCGCGGGACGGGGCCCCCGGCGGCATAAATCTGATCGCCGGTATTCGCCGGCGACGTCAGGACGACTGGGTCAAACGGCTGTCGTCGCGCATCGCCAATCGTGTGCGTGGCGGCCTGCTCGGCGATCGCTTCCCCGATACCGGCTGTGGGATCAAGCTCTTCCCGCGGCAGGCCTTTCTCGAACTGCCACACTTCGATCATATGCACCGTTTCCTCCCCGCCCTGTTTCGGCGCCAGGGCTGGAACGTCATCGGCGTGGAAGTAGGGCATCGCCCGCGCATGGCAGGCACCTCCAAGTACGGGACCTTTGACCGCCTGCGGGTCGGTGTCGTTGATCTGCTCGGCGTCATGTGGCTGCTGCGCCGTCCCTGCGAAGTGCGGACGGAGGAGTGGATTGAATGAACATGAGCAACGGCGAACTGGTTTGGCTGATCATCGGTTTAACCGGGCAGGCCCTGTTTTCCATGCGTTTCCTGGTGCAGTGGCTGCGTAGCGAGCGACAAAAACGCAGTATCGTACCGGTCGAGTTCTGGTATTTCAGCCTGGGCGGGGGTGCCACCCTGCTTGCCTACGCCGTTCACAAGCAGGATCCGGTCTTCATCATAGGACAGCTCACCGGCCTGTTTATCTATGGCCGCAATCTCTACTTTATCAGGCTACAGAAGGTCGCTGATTGATGCCGCGGTTCGATGTCCCGTCCCCGGCATACTGGATCGGGGGCTGGCTGATGCTGCTCGCGGTCGCCCTGCTCTTCTGGCCGCTGGTCCCCGTTGACGAGACCCGTTATCTCTCCGTCGCCTGGGAGATGTGGCTGC
>JASBUE010000220.1 GCA_030148045.1 Candidatus Tenderia sp. | reverse complement strand
CGCGCAAATCCAACCGCTGGCATTTGAGGCCTGGCTCGAACAGCGCTGGCGCGATCTGCCGGCCTATCGCATCGACACCCTGGGCACCCAGGGTCAGCCGCTCAATCTGCAATGGGCCGGACCGCTGGATGAACTGGAACGACAGCTGCTGGCACTGGGCTGGCGGCGTCCCGCGCCACTGACGGTCGGCGGCGCCCTGCACTGGCTGAAGCCGGACGCCAGCCTGGACGAGCTGGTGCCCCTGCCCCAGGTGCACGACGGCCGCCATGCCAGCCTGACCCTCGAACTGGTGGAACAGAAACTGATTATCAAACTGTGGCCGGCGGATTATGAGGTGGTTCCAGGCGGCCAGCCGCTGTGGCTGGGCTACGTCGCCCGGCTGGAGCTGGCCGATTTACCGCTGATCACCATCCCCACCCTGAGCCCGGATTTTGATACCCCGATGCAACAGTTCAAGCCTTTTGTCGCCTCGCTCAATTGGCGCCTCGGTTATCGGCGGGCAGCGGACAACGACGAGGCGTTATGGCATGGCGAGGTATTGCTGATGTGGTCGGACAAGGCCGGCTAAGTCTCCACCGGATACCCCGCCCGTTCCCATTCCGGCATGCCCGAGTGGCCGACGCAGGCCAGGTTGTTCAGTCCAAGAATGGCGAGATCGGTGAACACGGTCTGGGCCCGGCGGCCGGAACGGCAATAGAGATAGACCTTCTTGTAGCGCCCCAGCTCTTCGGTGTGCTTATCCTCCTCGCCGAAGGGAATGTTGACCGCCCCCGGCACGTGGCCGCTGCGGTATTCCTGTTCCGAGCGGGTATCGACGATCAGTTCGTCCTGCGGCAGGGACCGCCATACCGCGTGCAGATCGGCCATGGAAAACGCTTCGTGCAGATAGCGCTTGGGGTCGAAGCTGATACCCGTTTCCAGATTGGCCGGCACCGCTTCGTTGATCTTTTTCGGCAGGTCGAGATTGAGATCGCTCATGATCCGGACGAACTCGGCCTCGCTACGGTTGTCGCCCAGGCGCGGATTCCAGCGCTTCTCCTCGCCGATGCTGGAGCTTGTCATACCCCTGTAGTCATGGGCCGGGTAGACGATGGTGCTGTCCGGCAGCGTGAACAGCTTTTGCGTCACGCTGTGATACAGGGTGGCCGCATCGCCCTGCTGAAAATCGGTGCGGCCGCAGCCGTGGATCAACAGCGCATCGCCGCTGAAGAGCATGCCGTCGACGTAGTAACTGACGCAGCCGTTGGTATGGCCGGGGGTGGCCAGCACTCGGATGGCGAAGTTGCCGAAGCGGATCGCATCGCCGTCCCGCACCGCCACATCGATGGCCTTCACCTGCGCCGCCGCGCTGTAGACGATCCTGGCGCCGGTCTGTTGGCGGATCATCCCCGCCGAGGTGACATGATCGGCGTGGACATGGGTCTCCAGCGCATATAACAGTTCGACGCCGAGTTCCCGGATCAAGGTGAGATCGCGTTCCAGCTGCTCGCGCACCGGGTCGATCAGCACGCCCTGCTGGGTGTCGGGGTCCACGAGCAGATAGGTGTAGGTCCAGGTGTCGCGATCCATCAGCTGGCGCACCAGCAAGCGGGGGCTTGCTACTTCAATTGGCATGACGAAAACTCACTGTTGTTCCTGAGCGCTTTGATGATATGCCCTGACACAAGCCCGGCAGATACAGGCCCTGTGCCGCGCCTCTTGCGGCAGCCGGTCGACCAAGCCTGGGGGGACGGTTTCGCTGCGGCACCAGCACGGCTGGTTTCCATCGGCGCCGCGCTGCACCATGACGCAGTGATTCGATCGGCCGCACAACGGGCAGCGCGCTGTATCCGGCGGCGTTTTATCTCGCATGTATCACTCCATTTTTACAACAGGCTCCATCTCGTGTCCCTGGCTTGGCGAAATACGACGATAGCGCGGTTTGCATGGAGTAAACGAACCTTCTGAATACGTTCATGTTGGTGGGCGCAAGAGTAACACCGCCGGCGCGGCTTCGGCGGATTTTTACGGTGCCCTTATCTCTCTCCGGCCAGATGCTCCATCTTGCGTGCCAGGTCAAAATCCTTCTCCGTGATACCGCCCGCCTCGTGAGTGACGAGATCGACAACGACTTTCTTGTAGACATTGAACCACTCCGGGTGATGACCGGCTTTCTCGGCCGCCAGAGCCGCCTGGGTCATGAAGCCGAACGCCTCGACGAAATCCCTGAACAGGTACTCGCGGTGAAGCCTGCCGTTCTCGACGCTCCAGCGGCTCAATTCCGCCAGAAAGGCGTCGATCTGTTCGTTCGTTGCCTTTGCCAATATCCATCCTCCGTGCAAAAAGGTTTCAACCCTCCGGTATGCAACAGTCTAAAGTGACCTGGCATGTTCTTCAATATCACCATAAACAGGGATTCACTCCGCACTTAAAAACAAGGCCGGCCCGACTCACACTGGGCGGGCCTTTATTGCAGCGAGACCCCGGGATTGGATTGCTGTTTATGCCAGGGCTTCGGTTTGCAGCAACGGCTCAAGCCAGGCATCCAGCCCCTGTAACGCCATTTCGACGGCAATGGCACCGATCAGGAGTGCCGAAATGCGGCCCACTATATCGACATAGCTGTCGATCAGTTTGATGTTGCGCTGCTTGACGAAATCGTGCAGGAGTTTGATCGCCATCAATGCGATCAGCGCCGCTGTCAGAGCGCTGACGATGGCGAGTGCGGCCTGAATAAAAGGCAGACTCGCCCCCGCCATCACGCTGGCGCTGATAGTGCCCGGGCCGATGATAAACGGCATGGCGACGGCGCCCGCCACATATTCCGCGGGACCGCGCATTTGCGTGATTGCCTCACTGCCATGAAACACGAAACGCAAGGCGATGACGATGAAGATAATGCCGCCGAAGATCAAAAACGCCGCAAACCGGACCTGTAATATCTCGGAAAATATCTCTTCCCCGCCCCAGGCGAACACTATAAACACCGTCGCACTGATGATGGAGGCGCGCACCAGGACATGAAAAAATTCCATGATAGACAGATTGCGAATCAGATCGAGGAGATAGATGCTCATCAGAAACGGGTTCAATAATACGAAGATGAGCGTGAATATTTTTATAAACTGGGTATCCATTACTGATCGGCGTTATGGTTACGCCCTGCCGCCTGGCGAGAAATCGGGGCGAGTGTTTTGAATCATAGAAACGTGCCGGCTACGAGGCATTGTAATATGATCCATGCCCTGGCAGTAACCCGGCCAAGGGGCTGGCAGGGTGCGGTACCCTAACAGGGCATGGCCTCGAGCAACGGCATCTTGGCAATGTGTTTTCAAAGACCGGCCCCACATTCGCTGGATGTTGATACATGGATTCTGGAACACTCATCCAAGGGAGTGAGGATACATGCCCTGGAACGACGCGTGAAGACGCACAGTAATACCACATCGCGCCGGGCCTCGGGCAATGTCGATATCATGCCATGATCATTTTGGTCAACTGTAAATAGAAATCAGAGAGTTTATGGGGGTGGGTTTGCTGATGGCAAAGCCCTGGGCAAAGTCGACGCCCAGCCGGCACACTTCCTCGATGATGTCATTCGTCTCGGCAAACTCGGCAATGGTTTTCAAGCCAAAGACGTGGCCGATCTCGTTGATCGATTTGACCATGGCCTTGTCGATCGGATCGATCATGATGTCCTTGACAAACATGCCGTCGATCTTGAGGTAGTCTACAGGCAGTGCTTTCAGATAGGCGTAGGAGGACATGCCGCTGCCGAAATCGTCCAGCGCGAAGCTGCAGCCGAAACTGCGCATGGTATGGATGAAGTCGGCGGCGTCATGCATGTTACGAATAGCGGTGGTTTCCGTGATTTCGAAACAAATCTTTTGAGCGGGTACGTTACAGCTCTGGATCTCGTTCTTGATGAAGTCGGGGAAGTTTTCGTCGCAAAAAGAGAGCCCGGACAGGTTTATGGAGCACATCTCGATGTGTTCCAGGCATTTCCGATTGTTTGACAACCACTTCATCACGGAACTCACCACCCACTTGTCGATCTTGGGCGCCACACTGTAGCGCTCGGCGGCGGGCAGGAAAAGACCGGGCGCGATCCAGTCACCCTCTTCACCCTTCATCCTGATTAGAATCTCGATATGCTTGTGATTGCTGTGGTCGTCTTTGAGAGACCTTATTTCCTGATAAAAAAGTGAAAAGCCTTCGTTCTCGAGGGCGTGATTGATTTTTGAAACAACGTGCATTTCATCGCTGCGTCGTACCAGTTCCTGGTCATCGATGTGATACAGATGCACTCGATTGCGTCCCTTTTCCTTGGCGACATAACAGGCGTTGTCGGCCATGCGCAGGGCGTCGTTGGCACTGGTGATTTCCGGTGTCAGTGATACCACGCCGATGCTGGCGCCGAGGGCGAAAGTTTTGTGGTCATAGACGAAGCGGTATTCCTGAATCTCCCTGCAAATCTCCTCGGCGACCCGTGTGGCGCGATCGATCGGGCAGTCGGAAAGCAGCAATACAAATTCATCCCCCCCAAAGCGGGCCAGAATGTCGCTGTCCTTGCGGATCTTGTTGAGAATGATGGATGAGATTCGCTGTAACAGCTGATCGCCGGCGAGATGCCCGCAGGTGTCGTTTACCACTTTGAACTGATCGAGGTCGATATAGCAAAGCGCATGTGTATCGTCGCTCCGCGGCAGTTTCTCGATCAGGATTTCAAGATGGCCTTCGAAGGCGGATCGGTTGGTCAGTCCGGTCAGGGCGTCGTGCCTTGCCTGATACTCAAGCTGCCGGGCCAGCTCATGCTCCTCGGTGAGGTCGCGAAACACCATAACGGCGCCGATGATTTCATTATGTCTGTTTTGGATCGGCGAAGTGACATGGTCGAGTTTCAACCTGGTGCCTTCACGGTTCATGAAGGTGATGTCCTGGGCGCCATATAAGGTCGCCTGGTTGCTCAATGTGATTTCGACGGGGCTGGCGGTGGCCTGATTGTTATTGTTGAAGCAGCGCAGGATATCCCTGAAAGGCCTGTTGCGCGCTTTGTCAAGGCGCCAGCCTGTCACCTGTTCCGCCACCGGGTTCATATATTCTATCTCGCCCCTGGCATTGGTGCGGATGACACCGTCGGCAATGGATTGCAGGGTGATCTGTGCCAGCTCCTTTTCCTGGTAGAGGGCCTCCTCATGACTGGCGAATTCCTGGTTGCTGAAGAGAAAGTCTTCGCGCTGCACAGCGATCTCACACACCTGGCGCAGCTGGTCGGCACTGAAAGGCTTGGAGATATAATCGACGGCACCGTCGATAATCAGCTCGGCGGCCCGCTCCTGGGTGGATTGGGCGGTCATCATTACCACCGATTGTCGTGGGGACTCCTTCAGAATTTCCTTCAATACGTCGTTGCCGGCCATCTCCGGCAGCATGACATCGAGCAGGACCAGGTCATGCCTTTTTTCCATCCACGATTGCAGCCCTTGCTTTCCGGTCGTGGCGACATCGATTTCGAAGCGATTGGAGAGCACACGTTTGATCAATTCCACTGTGTCGAGATAATCCTCCACCACCAACAGGCTCGATTTCGGAACGCCGGGCTTCTCCTGGCGCAACAGGTCGTTAAGGACGGAGGGTAGGGTATGAAACTTTTCGAAAGGGATAAAGCGATTTACCTGGAAGGCCTTCGATGTCGCCTGGGCAATACGCTCACTGTAACCGTCTGAAAGCATGATGATGGGAATGTGCGGCTTGACGGCCAGAGCGCCGGAGCGAATGATCCTGGCAAAACGCCAGCCGTCCACGGGTTCCAGTTCGACGGCGCTGACAATGGCATCAACCGGATGATCGGTGAGCAGGTTTATCGCTGCCCGGCTGCTGTGAGCAAGCACCAGATTGGTGAACCCAGCGTCCTTCAACACCTGTTTTATAGCACTTCCCTGGCCTTGATCAGGCGTCACGATCAATATGTGTTGATTCATCACCAAACCTTCCTTCTCTTCCTTATACAATTCGCATTCCGCCGAACTGCCTGGTTCATGCCCGTGTGTTGGCCGGAACATGTAATAGGCACCTCCGGAAATCCGTTCGCCGTGCTTGCGGCGTTACATTCGTGCCCTTCAGGGTGAATGGGCTCAAGATGCCCATTTGCTCCGTGTAAACCGCGCTTTTCGTCCGCTTGTGCCGTGCCATCCCGGCTTGACCGGGTTAGAGACGCCCGAAGGTCTTATCAAGATCGGCTTGAGCCGTGTGTCCTTTAGTCATAGGGAATCCGCACGTTAAATGTAGTCCCCTGGTTTGGCTCACTTTTCACCTTGATGTTACCGTGCATCAAATGGCAAAACTGATGGCTGATCGCCAGTCCCAGTCCTGTTCCCTGATAGCGGCGGGTATGGCCCCCGTCGATCTGATAAAACGGCTCGAAAATATGGTCGATCTGGTCCTGGCTCATGCCGATGCCGTTATCTTTGATGCGGAACTCAAGCGTTTTATCATTCTGCGTGACGCTGAAATGTATGACACCGTTCTGGGTAAACTTGGCAGCGTTGCCGAGCAGGTTCAGCAATACCTGGCGCAGTTTATCGCCATCCACGTTGACCACCGGCTTGATCAGTTGCCGGTCTGATTCGAGTTTGTTCCGGTTGGGCGTCATCAGGGGTCTGATGGTCTCCACGACGCCGTCCAGCAGTTCGTCCAGCCTGGTTTCATGATTGGATATCTCGATACGGCCTGCCTCGATTTTCGACATGTCCAGAATTGAATTGATCATGTGCAGCAGATTTTCCGCATTCTGGACAATGGTGTCGATGTCGTGGTGGATATCATCGAGCTCGGGGGGCAGGGTCTCCAGGATCAGATCGCTGTAGCCAAGGATGGATTGCAGGGGCGTACGCAGTTCATGACTGACGTTGGAAAGAAAATGGGACTTGTTGCGGTTGGCGCGGATAGCCATGTCGCGGGCATAGACCAGGTCACGGGTGCGCTCTTCTACCTCGTATTCGAGGATTTCGTTATGCCGCTTCAATTGGGCCTGGTGCTGAGCCAGCGCCTCGATCATCTTGTTGTAGGCCTGGGCGATTTCGGTCACTTCCCGCGGTCCTTCCAGGCTGGCATAGGCCTTAACCACGTCACCTTCCTTGACGCGCCCCATGACGGCGGCGAGTTTATCCAGCGGCGTGACCAGGCGATTGAAACTGAGATGGAGCAGGGCGAGCAATATAAGCGCGAAGAGCAGGCCGATGGCGAGGTTGTTGATGATGGCGGCGGTAAACACCTGGCTGATCTTTTTCTTGCTCTTCTTCACCAGTACATGGCCCACCAGTTCCCGCTGTTGCTCCGTCTCGAAAAGCAATAGTTGTTGGTCCGGTGTTTCCTGCTGCCGGATATAGACCG
Organism: Candidatus Tenderia sp.; assembly: GCA_030148045.1. Taxonomy (GTDB): domain Bacteria; phylum Pseudomonadota; class Gammaproteobacteria; order Tenderiales; family Tenderiaceae; genus Tenderia. The sequence continues at coordinate 267 of JASBUE010000220.1, read as the reverse complement.
GCGCCGCGAACAGCCAGTAATCCAGCGTCTCTTCCAGCAACACCACGTCATCCCCGAGTGCCGACGTATCATAATGCACGGATGGTTCCCCCTTGGCCAGCAGTACTTCGCCATCGGTGTTGATGATGGTGACCTGCTCGATGGCCGGAAAACCCATTGCGGCGACGGCGGCCTCTTCGGCATTTTCCGGGCTGTCGTAAATCAGCGCCAGTACGGACTGTTTGGCGAGTGACCCGGTGACCTGCAGACCATTTTCGAATAACTGAC
>JASBUE010000277.1 GCA_030148045.1 Candidatus Tenderia sp. | reverse complement strand
ATGACGAACGACTGACCGTCGAAGACCAGCTCATCCTGACCACCGATCATGTTGCAATAGACGATGGGCATGGCGGCCTCGGCCAGCCGCGCCCGCATGGCCGCCTCGCGCTCCCGCCATTTATTGACATGAAAAGGCGAGGCGTTGAGGTTGAGCATCAGCTGCGCCCCGGCGGCGCCGGCCTGAGCCATTACGCCTGTGTGCCACAGATCCTCGCAGATGGAGAGCGCCAGCCTCACCCCCCTGAAGTCGATGGTGCAGGCGGCCGCGCCCGGCTCGAAATAGCGCTTCTCATCGAAGACGCTGTAGTTGGGCAGGTGCTGTTTGCGATACACCGCGTCGATCCCGCCCTCGGCGATCAAGGCGGCGCTGTTGTACCGGCGCCCGTCCGCCGTTTCCGGATAGCCCACCACCATGGCGATGCCGGACACGGACTTGAGCGTCTCCAGCCCCTCCCGCACCCGCTTCTGCAGGCCGGGACGCAGCAGCAGGTCTTCCGGCGGATAGCCGGTCAGGGCCAGTTCGGGAAACAGCACCAGGTCGGCCCGCAACTCGTCGCGGGCGCGCTCGGCGGTGGCCATGACCTTGGCCACATTGGCGGCAACATCGCCCACCATGAAGTTCTGCTGGGCGATGGCGATACGAAGACGATTGGACATGGTGTAAGTTTAGCCGCTCAGCACGTCCAGCATCTTGGCGCCGATCTCGGCGGGCGAACGCACCACCGTAACACCCGCCGCCGCCAATGCCTTGAACTTCTCCTCCGCCGTGCCCTTGCCGCCGGCGATGATGGCGCCGGCATGGCCCATGCGTTTGCCGGGCGGTGCCGTGACGCCGGCGATGTAGGCCACCACCGGTTTGCCGACATGGGTCTTGATGTATTCGGCCGCCGCCTCTTCCGCCGTGCCGCCGATCTCGCCCACCATGACGACGCCCTCGGTCTGGGGATCGTTCTGAAACAGCTCCAGACAATCGATGAAGCTGGTGCCCTGAATCGGATCGCCGCCGATGCCGACACAGGTGCTCTGCCCCAGGCCGTTGTTGCTGGTCTGGAACACCGCCTCATAGGTGAGTGTGCCGGAGCGCGAGACGATGCCGACCCGGCCCGGTTTGTGGATGGCGCCCGGCATGATGCCGATCTTGCATTCGCCCGGGGTGATCAGGCCGGGACAGTTGGGGCCGATCAGGCGCGCATCGGATCCTTGCAGGGCCGCCTTGACCTTGAGCATATCCAGCACCGGGATGCCCTCGGTGATACAGGCGATGACCTTGATGCCGGCGTCGGCCGCCTCCAGGATGGCATCAGCGGCGAAGGCGGCGGGGACGTAGATCATGCTGGCGTCGGCGCCGGTCTCCTTGACCGCGGTGGCGACTGTGTCGAACACCGGCAGGTCCAGGTGGGTCTGGCCGCCCTTGCCCGGCGTCACCCCGCCCACCATTCTGGTGCCGTAGTCGATGGCCTGTTCGGAATGGAAGGTGCCCTGCTTGCCGGTGAAACCCTGGCAGATGACCTTAGTGTTTTTATCAACCAGTACCGACATTACTTGCCCCCGCCTGTTTTACCCTGGGCAGCCGCGACCACTTTCTGCGCCGCATCGGTGAGGTCGGCGGCGCTGGTGATGGCCAGGCCGCTATGGTCCAGCAGCTCACGCCCCTGTGGGGCGTTGGTGCCTTCCAGGCGCACCACCACGGGAATGGATACCCCGACCTCCTTCACCGCCGCGATGATCCCCTCGGCGATCAGATTACAGCGCACGATGCCGCCGAAGATGTTAACCAGCACCGCCTTCACCTTGGCGTCGGCCAGGATCAGCTTGAAGGCCTCGGCCACCTTCCCGGCGGTGGTGCCGCCGCCCACGTCGAGGAAATTGGCCGGCTCGCCGCCGTGCAGCTTGATCAGGTCCATGGTGGCCATAGCCAGGCCGGCGCCGTTGACCATGCAACCGATCTCGCCGTCCAGGGTGACATAGTTGAGGCCGTGCTGTTCGGCCTCGTGTTCGGTGGGGTCCTCCTGCGAGGCGTCCTGCATGGCGGCCAGGTCCTTGTGGCGATAGAGGGCGCTGCCGTCGATGCCCACCTTGGCGTCCAGGGCCAACAGCCCGCCCTGCCGGGTGATCACCAGGGGGTTGATTTCCACCAGGCTGGCATCGCGCTCGACGAAGATCTTGTAGAGGCCGGTGAGCAGCTTGGTCATGGGGCCGGCCAGTTCACTGGGCAGCCCCATGCCGAAGCTGATCTTGCGGCATTGATAAGGCATCAGCCCGACCACCGGATCCACCGCCACCTTGATCAAGGCCTCCGGCTGAGTGGCGGCCACCTCCTCGATATCCATACCGCCCATGCTCGAGGCCAGGACCACCACCCGCTCGCTGGCGCGGTCCAGCATCAGGCTGACGTAGAGTTCCTTGTCGATTGCGCACAGGGACTCGATCAGCACGGTGTTGATGGGCAACCCCCCGGCGTCGGTCTGGTGGGTCGCCAGGCGCGAACCGAGATAGCCTTGCGCCGCTTCTTTCAATTCATCGACACTTCTGACCAGCTTCACCCCACCGGCCTTGCCGCGGCCGCCGGCATGCACCTGGGCCTTGATCACCCAGCCTTCGCCGCCCAGCGCCTTGGCCGCCGCTTGCGCCTCGGCCACACTGGTGGCCGCCACGCCCTTCAGGACGGGGATACCATAGTCTGCGAACAGTTGTTTTGCCTGATATTCGTGGAGATTCATTGCGCTTTTCCCTTCTTTCATTGTGCCCAATGCAACAGCGGCGCCCCTGCCGTGTGCCTGTCCGTCAGGGATGATCCGGGCGGGGACGCCGCTACTGCGACCAGGCGTTGTTGCGCCCGGTAGATAACGGCATATCAAGTTGTTATCTCAGAAGGGAATATCGTCGTCAAAATCATCAAAACCGTTGTTATTGTTGCCGGACGCCGCCGGCGCCGCTTGCTGGGATCCGCGGCTGTTGGCGGACTCGCCGCCGGCGTAATCGGAGCCACCACCGCGGCTGTCCAGCATCTGCATCTCGTTGGCGACGATTTCAGTGGTGTAGCGATCCTGGCCGTCCTGCCCCTGCCATTTGCGGGTCTGCAGTTTGCCCTCTATATAGACCTTGGAGCCCTTCTTCAGATATTCGCCGGCAATCTCGCCCAGGCGGCCGAACATGACCACGCGGTGCCACTCGGTGCGCTCCTGGTTTTCGCCGGTATTCTTGTCTTTCCAGTTTTCCGAAGTTGCCAATGTCAGATTGGCGACCGCACCGCCACTGGGCATGTAGCGCACTTCCGGGTCGCGCCCCAGATTGCCGATTAGAATGACCTTGTTGATACCTCTCGCCATGGGAAAACTCCTAAGATATATGGTATGGGCCGGCCGGCCTTTCAGCCAATGAAGCCCGATGATTCAAACAGTTAGTGAGGCTGTGTCCCAAATGAACACACTGGCGCGGCCGCGGGCACGCCAGCAACCCTGTCCCCGGTAGAGGCTATGATCCCATTTTTCGCTCCGATTTTCCACGCCCACGCGAGAAGGCGGAGCGACCGATCTGATTCGCCGCGAGAACCGCTACGGTATGGACTATTGGCCCCCTGCCCCTGGACGCGGCCAGCACGCATACGGGGGGTATTCACAACGTGTTCCGGAAGACGGGTTCATCATTTCCAGCGCGGCAATATCTTCCGTAAATAGTAATTCAGCAAGCGGATGGATGCTGCCGCAGTAGTACAAACTGGATTGCCCCTCGCATATTTTGGACACACATTTGGTCGTAGAGTGAGGGCGACAGGAGGCGTCCATGAGCAAGAGAGCAGTCAAGCGTTGATTGGCGAAGCGCAAGCAGGAGATGGTTCTGCGTCTGCTGCGG
>JASBUE010000204.1 GCA_030148045.1 Candidatus Tenderia sp. | reverse complement strand
GGGTCGGCTGGTGGAGGTCATCCAGTCGGTCATGCCCAGGCAGCGCGAGCAGGACAAGCATCCGGCCACGCGCAGTTTTCAGGGTATCCGGATCTTTATCAACCAGGAGCTGGAGGACTTGCGCAGCTGTTTAGAGCAGGTGGTGGAGGTGCTCGGCGCCGGCGGGCGTCTGGCAGTGATCAGCTTTCACTCGCTGGAGGACCGCATCGTTAAACGTTTTATGCGCAACCAGGCCAGGGGTGACGATTTTCCACCCGATCTGCCGGTGACGGTGGAACAGTTGAATCCCAAGCTGCGCCTGGTCGGCAAATCGATCCGCGCCTCGGCTGAAGAGGTGGCGGAGAACCCGCGTGCCCGCAGCGCCGTATTGCGGGTGGCGGAAAAGGTATGAGGGCGGCGGTGAAGGCGCGGGAGGCGCAGGCCGGTGACGGCCGTGCCTGGCGCACGGGCCTGATGATCGTACTGGCCCTGGCCGTGTTGGCCTCGGCGCTGGCAGTGGTGTACGCCAAATATCAAAGCCGCACCCTGTTCGCCGAACTGCAGGACTTGAAGCGGGCGCAGGACCGGATGGATGTGGAATGGGGCCAGCTGCAGCTGGAGCAGAGCACATGGGCGGCCCATGGCCGCGTCGAGTCGATTGCGCGCAAGCGTTTGGGCATGGTGTTGCCCGAGCCGCAACAGGTGGTGGTCATTAAACCTTGAATAGCTGGGATACAAAAAGGAACGCGGCACGGCGTCGGCTGCTGCTCGGACTGTTGTTGCTGGCGGCCATGGTGCTGGGCTGGCGCGCGGTCTATCTGCAATGGATCGAACGCGACTTTCTGCAGGGCCAGGGCGACGCCCGTGCCCTGCTGACCATGGAGCTGGCCGCCAACCGTGGTGTCGTCACGGACCGCAACGGCGAACCGCTGGCCATCAGCACGCCGGTGGACTCGGTGTGGGTCAATCCTCAAGTGTATCTGGATAATCAAGGTGCGGCCAAGGTGGTGCAACTGGCCAAGGTGTTGGAGCTGGATGCAGGCGAACTGCAACAGCGTGTGGCCGAGCGCGCCGGGCGCGAGTTCGTCTACCTCAAACGCCACGTGTCGCCTGAGCTGGCGAACAAGGTCAGGCGTCTGGCGGTGCCGGGCGTGGCGCTGCAGCGTGAATATCGACGCTACTATCCCATGGCCGAGGTGGCCGGCCATGTGGTCGGTTTCACCGATATCGACGACCGTGGCCAGGAGGGCATCGAACTGGTCCTGGACGAGCACCTGCGCGGTATCAAGGGCGGCAAGCGGGTATTAAAGAACAACATGGGCGAAGTGGTGGAGGATGTGGAAAGCATCACCGAGCCGCAGCAGGGCGAGGACGTCGTGCTCAGCATCGACCGCCGCCTGCAGTATCTGGCCTATCGTGAACTGAAGGCCTCGGTGAAGACCAACCGCGCCCGTTCCGCATCGGCCGTGATCCTGGACGTGCAGACCGGCGAGGTGTTGGCCATGGTCAACCAGCCCAGCTTCAATCCCAACAACCGCGCCAGTTTCGAATCGGCCAATTATCGCAACCGGGCGGTGACCGACGTCTTCGAACCCGGTTACACCATGAAGCCGTTTACCGTGGCGGCGGCCCTGGAGCTGGACAGGATCAAACCCAAGACGATGATCAATACCGCGCCCGGTTATCTGCGCGTCGGTAACAACACCATCCGTGACGCCGTCAACTACGGCGAGATCGACATCACCAAAATCCTGCAGAAGTCGAGCAATATCGGCGCCACCAAGATCGCCCTCTCCATGACGGCGGAAGAGCTGTGGAAGGCGCTCGACCGGGTCGGCTTCGGCCTCAGCAGCGGCAGCCGCTTTCCCGGCGAGGCGGACGGCCGGATCGGTGACTACTGGCGTTGGTCGCCGGTGCAGCAGGCCAGCCGCGCCTATGGTTACGGCATCCAGGTCACCGCCTTGCAGTTGGTGCGGGCCTATGCCGTGCTGTCCAATGACGGCCTGCTCAAGCCTGTTTCCTTTCTCAAGCTGGATGAGGCGCCCAAGGGTGAGCGGGTGATGTCGGCCGAGGTGGCCGCCCAGGTGAGCCACATGCTGGAAAGCGTGGTCACGGACGAGGGTACCGGCAGGCAGGCGGGGGTTGATGGCTATCGCATCGCCGGCAAGACCGGTACCGTGCACCGGACCGGGCGCGGCGGTTATGCCGATGACCGGTATGCCGCCCTGTTCGCCGGTATCGCTCCCGCCTCCCGGCCGCGCCTGGCCATGGTGGTGGTGATACAGGACCCCATGCTGGGGGATTATCACGGCGGCCAGGTGGCCGCGCCGGTATTTGCCAAGGTCATGAGCGGCGCCCTGCGCCTGATGAACATCGCGCCGGACAATCTGAACGTGGCGCAGCCGCGTCACGCGGCCAATCAGAATCAGGCCGTGCAGCTGGCCGGAGGTGTGTTATGACGGCCGCCATGCCCATGAATCTGCGCCAGCTGCTGGCTGGCCTGGTGGACGGGCCTGTGGCGGATGTGGAGGTCATGGGGCTGGCCCTGGATAGCCGCCGGGTGAAGGCGGGAGATCTGTTTGTCGCCCTGCCGGGCACCCGCACCGACGGCCATCGCTACATCGATACGGCGGTCGCCGCCGGCGCGGTGGCGGTGCTGTGTGATGCGGTGCAGATGAAAAATGTGGCCGGGGCGACGGTGCCGTGCCTGGCTTTGGCTGGGCTGAAAGACAAGCTCGGTCTAATCGCCGAACGCTTCTACGGTTCGCCGTCCAAACAGATGTTCGTGGTGGGGGTGACCGGCACCAACGGCAAGACCTCCTGCAGCCATTTCATTGCCCAGGCTCTGCATGACGAGATCGCACCCGCGGCCGTGATCGGTACGCTGGGCAACGGCTTTATCGATCGGCTTGAACAGGCCCGTCACACCACCCCCGACGCCATTAGCCTGCATGCGCTGCTGCGTCGTCTGGCAGATGCCGGGGCGGGGAGTGTGGCCGTGGAGGTCTCCTCCCACGGCCTGGAACAGGGGCGTGTCGCTGGGGTGGAATTCGACCTGGCCCTGTTCACCAACCTGTCCCGCGATCATCTCGACTATCACGGTGACATGGCCGGTTATGGCCGCGCCAAGGCGCGCCTGTTTCAGATGCCCGGGTTGCGCTACGCGGTCATCAATGGTGATGACGCCTTCGGCGAAACACTGTTAAATGAGTTGCCCCCGACGGTGGAGGCGATCGCCTACAGCCTGAACGACAGCTGCCGCGGCGAGAACCGTGTCTGCGGCGAGATCGTCAGCCAGGGCCACGACGGTCTGTTGCTGGAGGTGCGCACGCCTTGGGGCGACGGTCGCCTTCATGCCGGCCTGTTGGGTCGCTTCAATGCCGCTAATCTGCTGGCGGTATTGTCCACGCTGCTATTAAAAGGTATGGGGCTGGAGACGGCCCTGCAGAAACTGTCACGACTGCGCACCGTGCCGGGGCGCATGGAGCGTTTCGGCGGCGCGGCCGGGCGGCCCCTGGTGGTGGTCGACTATGCCCATACCCCGGATGCCCTGGAACAAGTGCTGGCCACGCTGCGTGAACACTGCGCCGCCAAGCTGTGGTGCGTGTTCGGCTGCGGCGGCGATCGCGACCGCGGCAAGCGGCCCTTGATGGGCGGCGTCGCTGCGCGCCACGCCGACCAGGTCATCCTCACCGACGACAATCCACGTCACGAAGATCCGGAGGCGATCATTGCCGACATCGCCGCGGGCATAGCGTCCGGGTCCGTCCAGGTCCTGGTGATGCGCGACCGTGCCCAGGCCATTCGTTATGCCATCACCCATGCCGCTGCCAACGATGTGGTGCTGGTGGCGGGCAAGGGGCATGAAGATTACCAGCAGGTGGGCGACGAAAGATTGCCCTTCAGTGACAGCGAGCAGGTGCGCCAGGCGTTGGGGGTGGCGGCATGAGTATGATGACCCTGCAACAGGCCGCCGGAATCCTGGCGGGTCGTTTGCGTGGCGAAGGGGGTGTCAGTTTTGACGCCGTCTCCACCGACAGCCGCAAACTACGTGCCGGCGATCTCTTCGTCGCCCTCAAGGGCCCCAACTTCGATGCCCACGATTTCGTTGCCACCGCCGCGCGGCAGGGTGCCGTTGCCGCGCTGGTGGAAAGAGCGCTTGACTGCGACCTGCCGCAGATCATCGTGGCCGATAGCCGCCTGGCCTTGGGACAGTTGGCGGCGGCCTGGCGGGCCGAATTCCAAGGCCCGGTGATCGGCATCACCGGCAGCAACGGCAAGACCACCGTCAAGGAGATGGTGGCGCGCATCATGGGGCGGCGCGGTGCGGTGCTGGCCACGGCGGGCAATCTCAACAATGACATCGGGGTCCCCCTGATGTTGTTGCGTCTCAAGCCGGAACAACACCGTGCCGCGGTGATCGAGATGGGGGCCAATCATCCCGGCGAGATCGCCTACCTCACCAATCTGGTGCAGCCCAACGTGGCGGTGATCACCAACGCCGCTGCGGCCCATCTGGAGGGCTTTGGTTCCATTGAGGAGGTCGCCCACGCCAAGGGTGAGATCTGGCAAGGGCTGCGCGAGACCGGCACGGCGGTGATCAACCTGGATGATGAATTCGCCGACTACTGGCGCGAGCTGGTGGTGGACCATCGCAGCATGGGCTTTGGTATGCTGCCGAGCGCCGATGTGCGCTTGGCCGAGGGCGGCGTGCACTGGGCCATTTCCGAAAGCGGTTACAAATGCAGTTTCAGAATCCAGAGTCCGGCCGGCGCCATCGACATCGCCATGAACCTGGCCGGCAAACACAATGTCATGAACGCCCTGGCGGCGGCGGCCACGGCCCTGGCGGCCGGTGCGCCCCTGGCCGATGTGCAGGCCGGCCTGGAGAGCATGGCGCCGGTCAAGGGGCGTCTCGAACCCAAGCTCACCCCGCAGGGCCAGCTGGTCATCGACGACAGCTACAATGCCAATCCCCACTCCCTGCGCGTCGCTATCGAGGTACTGTTGCAGGCGCCGGCGGAAAAGATCCTGGTGATGGGGGATATGGCCGAGCTGGGCGCCGCAGCCGGCGAGCTACATTTCCAGGTGGGCGCAGAGGCACGCAAGAAGGGCGTCGACCTGTTGTTGGCCTGCGGTGACCACTGCCAACAGGCGGTGAAAGGCTTCGGCGAAAAGGGCCTCTGTTTCAGCGATCAGAAGGCGCTCAACCACTACCTACTGGCGCTGCTGCGGGAACCGGCCCATCGCGACGCGGTGGTGTTGGTTAAAGGGTCGCGTAGCGCCGGCATGGAAAAGGTGGTCGATGCGCTGATCGCGGGGGAGGCGGGTTGATGCTGCTTTACCTGTCCGAATACCTGGCCCGGTTCCACAGTGGTTTCACCGTGTTCCAGTACATCACCCTGCGCACCATTCTCGGGGTGTTGACGGCGCTGGTTATCAGCTTCATTGTCGGCCCGTTGATGATCCGCAAGCTGAGTCAATACAAAGTGGGGCAACCGATCCGCGAACTGGGGCCGGAGACTCATTTTTCCAAGGCCGGCACACCCACCATGGGCGGCGCCCTGATCCTGGTGGCGATCGCGGTCAGCACCCTGTTGTGGGGCGATCTGGGGAGCCGCTACGTCTGGGTCGTGCTGCTCACCACGCTGGCCTTCGGCGCCATCGGTTTCGTTGACGATTACAAAAAACTGGTGCTGCAGGACCCCAAGGGGCTTTCGGCCAGGTCCAAGTATTTCTGGCAGTCGGTGGTCGGGCTGGCCGCCGCCCTGTTTCTCTACTCCACTGCGACTTCCGCGCTTGAGACCCAGCTCATCGTGCCCTTCTTCAAGGACGTAGCCATCGACATGGGCCCCATGTTTGTGGTGTTGACCTATTTCGTGGTGGTGGGCAGCAGCAATGCGGTCAACCTCACCGACGGCCTCGACGGTCTGGCCATCCTGCCGACGGTGATGGTGGCGGGCGCCCTGGCGGTGTTCGCCTACGTCACCGGGCATGTCGAGTTCGCCGGTTACCTCGGTATCCCCTACATCGAGGGGGTGGGCGAGGTGGCCATCTTCAGCGCCACCATTTGCGGTGCGGGTCTTGGCTTTCTCTGGTTCAACACCTACCCCGCCCAGGTCTTCATGGGTGACGTGGGCGCCCTGGCGTTGGGGGCGGCGCTGGGCATCGTCGCCGTGGTGGTCAGGCAGGAGTTGGTATTGCTGATCATGGGCGGGGTCTTCGTCATGGAGACCGTGTCGGTGATCCTGCAGGTGGTCTCCTACAAACTGACCGGGCGGCGCATCTTCCGCATGGCGCCCCTGCACCACCATTTTGAACTGAAGGGCTGGCCGGAGCCGCGCGTCATCGTCCGCTTCTGGATCGTGACCGTGATCCTGGTCCTGGTGGGTCTGGCCACCTTGAAGATTCGGTAAGCATATGGGGCTGGCACTGTTGCAACAACGTGACGCACAACACAGCACCATCGTCGTCGGTCTGGGCCAGACCGGGCTCGCTTGCGCCCGTTTTCTGGCGCGCCGGGGAGTGGCGGTGGTGGTGGTGGACAGTCGTGCCGAGCCGCCCATGCTGCGTGAACTACAGCATCAACTGCCGGCGGTGGAGACCCGCTGTGGCGGCTTCGATGCCGCGCTGTTCAAACAGGCGGACATGCTGGTGGTCAGTCCCGGTATTCCACTGAGTGATCCGGCCATTGCCGCCGCCATGGGCGCGGGTGTGGAAGTGGTGGGCGATATTGAACTTTTTGCCCGTCACGCCAGGGCGCCAGTGGTGGCCATCACCGGTTCCAACGGCAAGAGCACCGTCACCACTCTGCTGGGGGCCATGGCCTGTGAGGCGGGCAGGGATGCGCGCGTCGGCGGTAACATCGGCACCCCGGCGCTGGACCTGCTGCAACAATTCGAACCTGAGCTTTATATATTGGAGTTGTCCAGCTTCCAGCTGGAGACCACCCGCAGCCTCAAGCCTGCCGCGGCGGTAGTGCTCAATGTGAGCCAGGATCATCTCGATCGTTACGCGGGCATGCAGGAATACGGCGCGGCCAAACGGCGCATCTATCGGGGCGCGGCGATGAAATTGATCAACCTGGATGATCCCGTCGTGGCGGCCTGGGGCGGGGCGGATGAGGGCTGGCACCGTTTCACCCTTGCTCAGCCCCCGCAAGCCGATGATTTCGGTGTGATTTCAAAGGATGGCCAATTGTGGCTGGCCAAGGGCAATCAGGCGCTGCTGGCGGTGAGCGAGCTCAAACTGGCGGGCATGCACAACGTGGCCAATGCCCTGGCGGCGCTGGCTCTGGGTGACGGCGTGGGCCTGTCCATGGATGCCATGCTCGCCACCCTGCGCCGCTTCGGTGGCCTGCCCCATCGCTGCCAATGGCTGGCGGAGAAGGACGGCGTCAACTGGTACAACGACTCCAAGGCCACCAATGTGGGTGCCACAGTGGCCGCCATCGGCGGCATGCCGGGCAAGGTGGTGCTGTTGGCCGGGGGCGAGGGCAAGGGGCAGGATTTCTCGCCCCTGCGCGACATTATGGCGACGAAGGGTCGTGCCGCCATCCTGTTCGGCCGTGATGCGCCGCTCATCGCTGCGGCGCTGGACAGGGTCGTCCCCCTTGAGCGCGTGAGTACCCTGAGGGAGGCGGTGCGGGCGGCACGGGCGCTGGCCCGGCCGGGTGATACGGTGTTGTTGGCCCCGGCCTGCGCCAGTTTCGACATGTTCAAGGGGTACGAAGATCGCGGCGACCGCTTCGCCGCCGCCGTTAAGGAGGTGCTGTCATGAGCGCCACCCGACTGGCCGTTCCAGCCAAGCCCAAGGTCGCACTGAAGTACGACCCGCTGCTGGTGGGCAGCATTATCCTGTTGATGTCCCTGGGGCTGGTCATGGTTGCTTCGGCCTCGCTGCATATCGCGGCGGAGGATTATGGCCAGCCCTGGTTCTACGCCATGCGCCAGCTGATCTTCATCGGTCTGGGCCTGGCGGCGGGCATGGTCGCTTTCGGCATCCCGGTGGCGGTATGGGAGAAACTGGGGCCATGGCTGCTGCTCGGCGGCCTGGCTCTGCTGTTGTTGGTGCTGGTCCCCGGCATCGGCCGCAGCGTCAACGGCGCTACCCGCTGGATCAATCTGGGGGTGATCAACTTGCAGGTCTCCGAGCCGATGAAGCTGTTCGTCATCCTCTATCTGGCCGGCTATCTGGTGCGCCGCGGCGCAGAGGTGCGCACCAGCTTCAAGGGTTTCCTCAAGCCCATGGTGGTGCTGTCGCTGGTGGCCTTCCTGTTGCTGCTGGAACCCGATTTCGGCGCCTCGGCGGTGATCATGGCCACGGCCCTGGCCATGATGTTCATCGGCGGCGTGCGGCTATGGCAGTTCGGCCTGTTGTTGCTGCTGGTGGTGTTGGCCATGGCCCTGCTGGCCATCACCTCGCCCTACCGCATGGAGCGTCTGACGACGTTTCTCAACCCCTGGGCCGACCCCTTCAACAGCGGCTTCCAGCTGACTCAGGCGCTGATTGCCATCGGTCGCGGCGAGATCTGGGGGGTAGGGCTGGGGAGCGGCGTGCAGAAACTCTTCTACCTGCCCGAGGGCCATACCGATTTCCTGTTCGCCGTGCTGGCCGAGGAGTTTGGCCTGATCGGCTCCCTGTTGGTGATTACCCTGTTCGTCGTGCTGGTCGCGCGCGCCTTTTGCATCGCCCGCCAGGCGGAAGTGAAAGGGCAGCCGTTCGCCGCCTACCTGGCCTATGGTGTGGGGCTGTGGCTGGGGCTGCAGGCCTTCATCAATATCGGCGTCAACATGGGTGTGCTGCCCACCAAGGGCTTGACCCTGCCGCTGATGAGCTACGGCGGCAGCAGCATCGTGGTCTGCTGCGTGGCGCTGGCGCTGCTGCTGCGGGTGGATTTCGAGCTGCGGCGCGGCGCCATCCAGGCCGAGCGCCGCATCGGCAGGCCGGATACACGCCAGGTCAAAAAAGAACGGAGGGCACGGTCGTGACGGCGCGCATCATGATCATGGCCGGCGGCACCGGCGGCCAC
>JASBUE010000200.1 GCA_030148045.1 Candidatus Tenderia sp. | reverse complement strand
TCCTTAATCTCGACGAGGTGATCCACATCATCCGCAGCGAGGACGAGCCCAAGCCGGTGTTGATGCGGCGTTTCGAACTCTCCGGGGAACAGGCCGACTATATCCTCGACACCAAATTGCGTCAGCTGGCGCGTCTGGAGGAGATGAAGATCAAGGCCGAGCAGGGGGCGCTGGCCAAGGAGCGCGACACACTGGAGAAGACGCTCAACTCCAAGCAGCGAATGAAGACCCTGATCCGCAACGAACTGATGGCCGCTGCCGAGAAGTACGGCGATGCGCGCCGTTCCCCCATCGTCACCCGCGCGGCGGCCGAGGCCATGGACGAAACCGCCCTGACGCCGGCCGAACCGGTCACCGTGGTGTTGTCGGAAAAGGGCTGGGTGCGCTCGGCCAAGGGCCACGATATCGATCCCGTCAGCCTTAACTACAAGTCCGGCGACGGCTTTCTCTCGGCGGCGCGCGGGCGCAGCAACGGGCTGGCGGTATTCATCGATTCCACCGGCCGCTGCTACTCGGTGCCGGCCCACAGCCTGCCGTCGGCGCGCGGCCAGGGCGAGCCGCTCACCGGGCGCGTCAACCCACCTGCCGGCGCCACCTTCGTGGCCGTGATGATGGGCAATGATGATGACCGCTATCTGCTGGCCTCCGATGCCGGCTACGGTTTCGTCGCCAGACTGGGTGATCTGATCGCCAGGAACAAGAACGGCAAGGCCATCCTCAACCTGCCCAAAGGCGCGCGCGTGTTGCCGCCGGCGCCGGTCAGGGATACGGCCTCTAGCGTGGTCAGCGCCGTCACCACCGAGGGACGCATGCTGGTCTTCCCGCTGAGCGAGCTGCCCGAGCTGGGCAAGGGTAAAGGCAACAAGATCATCGCCATTCCTTCGGCCCGCGTGGCCGGCCGCGAAGAGTATGTGGTGGCGATCAAGGCGGTATCCGGGGGTGAAAAACTGATCCTGTACTGCGGACAGCGTCATACCAGCCTGAAGGGCCCGGACCTGGAGCATTACCACGGCGAACGGGGACGGCGCGGCAACAAGCTGCCGCGCGGCTTTCAGAAGGTGGATCGGGCCGAAGTTGAATAGCTTGGCGTAGGGAATGCAGAAGCGCAGAGTTTATTTTAGAGTTGTTTTCTTTGCGCCTCCGCGTTTCTTACCCAGGACCATCTATTATAACGGCGCGCACGCTACTCTCGGGCCTCGATTGAGGCGCATTCGGTAAACGTCCGCACCCGGCACAGTTTGCAACGCTCCTGATCCAGCTGCGGGAAAATTTTTTCGATTGCTTCGCCCTTGCTGGCGAAGATATGGTCGCGGCCGAGCTGGTCGAGATAGCCTCCTTTTCTGAGAATATTACACACCCCTTCCTTGACGTCGCAAAGATAAAGGTCGCCCCCCGCTGCGCGGCGGCGTTCGGCCTCGCGGACCAGCAGTTCCGCGCCGGCCACGTCGATGAAATTGATGCCGCTGCCGATGATTAGCACGTGTTTCTGTTCCGGGTTGTCCGCATCGATGTTGTGCAGGGCCTGTTCGATGGAGTGGATGGAGCCGAAGAACAGCGAACCGTCGATGCGGATAATCTTGAGTTGAGGGCATTCCTGCCCCGGGGTGCTGGCGACGAAACGGCGCTCTTGGCCGATCTGGGTAGGGCGCAGGCTGAGGACGCGGGGATGGGAAATACGGTTCAGGTGCAGCACCAGCGACAGCATGACGCCCACGTAGACGGCGAAGGTCAGCTCCACGAACAGGGTGGCGGCGAATGTGGTGATCAAGACCGCCGCATCCACCGGGTTGGCCCTGAAAATGACGCCAATGTGGGCCCAGTCGATTAGGCGAAAGGCCACCAGCAGCAGCACCGCCGCCATCGCCGGGATAGGCAGGTAGGCGGCCAAGGGGGCGGCAAAGAGGATTACCAGCAACACCGCCAGGGCGCTGAAGACGGCGGCCAGCGGTGTTTGGGCGCCGGCGCGGAAGTTGACGCCGGAGCGCGTAAACGAGCCCGATGAGGCATAGCTGGAGAAGAAGCTGCCAACCAGGTTGGAGAGTCCCTGGCCGATGAATTCGCGGTTGGCGTCATGAGGTTGATGGCTCTGGGCGGCGATACTGCGTGCGATGGAGACCGCCTCCATCAGTCCCAGCAGGGCGATGGCCAGTGCCCCGGAGGCGAGTTTGCTGATGGTGTCCAGGTCCAGGTCGGGGAACGAGAATGGTGGCGCATGATCGGGTAGTGAGCCGACCAGTTGAATGCCCTTGTCGGTTCCGCCCAGCAACTGGGCGACCAGGGCGCCGCCGATCATCGCCAGGAACAGGGACGGCCAGCCGGGGCGCAAGCGGCTGATCAGCAGGGCCAGCAGTAATGTGGCGGCGGTGACGGCGAGCGCGTATAGGTTGGTTTGGGGCAGCTGCTCCAGCACGTGATACCAGGTGTTCCAGAAAGAGAGGTCATGGGGCAGATCCAGAGACAGCGCATTGTTCATCTGCGAAGTGATGATCAGCAGCGCCGCCCCGGCGGTGAAACCGATGATCACTGAATGGGAAATGAAGTTGACCAGCATGCCCATCCGCGCCAGGCCCATTACCAGCTGGAACAGCCCCACCAGGAAGGTGAGAGTCAGCACCAGCGCGATATAGTCCGGTGTCTCCGGAACGGCCAGGGCGCTGACGGTGGCGAAGACTACCAGTGAGATGGGGGTGGTGGGGCAGGACATCAGATGATGCGAGGCGCCAAACAGGGCGGCGACGATTACCGGCACGATGGCGGTATAGAGGCC
>JASBUE010000199.1 GCA_030148045.1 Candidatus Tenderia sp. | reverse complement strand
GCCGAGCGCCAGGATGTCCTTGCGTAGCCCCTAGCAGATGGTGGTCACCGCATCGGCGCGGCGGATTACGCGCGTCTCCAGGGCGCGGGTCAGGCGGTAGCGCAGCCCGCCCTCTTTGGCGGTGCCGTGATCCACGGCGGCGTCCTCCCAGAATGCGCGGATTTCGTACACCACCGGAATGCCGTGACGCCTGCCCACGCGCACGGCGGCCTCGCCGTCGAGCATGGGCGAGTGGGCGTGGAGGATGTCGGGGCGCACCTCTCTCACCACCTCTTCAACCCTTTTTTCCAATGCCGCCACGATGGCCCACTGGTTCAGCGCCGGCAACCTGGTCATCCAGCCGCTCGGTGTCGGGCTGCGATAAAAACGCAGGCCGTCGACCTCCTCCACACCGCTCTCCACCGTAGCGGCGACGTTGTGTTTCGGGCCAGTGACGTGAAAGGTCTCCCACCCCAGCACGCGCTGTTGTTGCAGAATGGCACGGCTGCGGAAGGTATAGCCGCTATGCAGGGGAATGGAATGATCCAGGACATGCAGGATACGCATGTTATGACGACCTCTTGTTATTGTTCACCTTGATTACAAAGCTGTTAGCCGTGCAGCACCTGACGCGCAAAGGATTCGAACATCAATAATGACCACAGCGGCACGCTGTAATCGCGCCGCCCCGACTGATGCTGCTCCACCATTTCTTTTAAAAATCCACTGTCGAAATAGCCGGTCTCGGCCAGGACCGGCCCCAGCACCGCCTCGCGCACACGTTCTTTAAGCGGACCGCGGAACCAACTGGCCAGGGGCACCGAGAAGCCCATCTTGGGACGATACAGAATATTGTGGGGCAGATGCGATTCCAGGGCCTGCTTGAATACGGCCTTGCCTTCCCGGCCCTTGAGTTTCATTTCAGGCGGCAGGGTGGCCATCCATTCCACCAGCTTGTGGTCCAGCAACGGCACCCGCACTTCCAGGGAGTGGGCCATGCTGGCGCGATCCACCTTGGTGAGGATGTCGCCCGCCAACCAGGTCTTGATATCCAGGTACTGAACAAACGATAGCGGGTGGTCCGGGGCGTGTTTGGCATGTTCCTTAAGAACATTGACCGCATTGTAGCCCTGCAGTCGGTCTTTGAACTTCCGGCTGAACAGTCGGCTGCGCAGCGGATCGCCCAAATGCGAAACGCTGTGAAAATAGCCGCCCACGCTGTCGCGCGCCAGGGCCTCGAAGGTGGATTTGGCGCGCAACACCTTGGGCGCCCAGTCGGCCTTGGGGTAGAGCCTGCCCAACAGACCGAACAGGGGCCGCCGAATCGCCGCCGGCATGAGGGCGCGCATCTTTTCTTCGTGCAGGTGCCAGCGGTAACGGCGGTAACCGGCCAGGCTTTCATCACCACCGTCGCCGGATAGGGCCACGGTGACGCGCTTACGCGCCAGTTGGCAGACGCGGTAGGTGGGCATGGCGGAACTGTCGGCGAAGGGTTCGTCGTAGAGGCCGGCCAGCTTGTCGATCAGGTCGAAGTCGTCCGGATTGACCTCCCCCACCTGGTGATCGGTGTGGTAACGCTCGGCCACCTGGGCGGCATAGCGGGCCTCGTTGAACCGGGGATCGCCGAAGGAGATGGAACAGGTATTCACCGGTTTGTCGGACAGGCCGGCCATCATGGCCACCACGGCACTGGAATCGACGCCGCCGGAGAGGAAGGCGCCCAGCGGCACCTCGGCCACCAGGCGGATAGCCACGGCCTCTCGGAGACGTTCAATCAATTCGCCGCCGGCCTCGGTCTCGTCATCCGGACCGTTGGTATTAAACGAGACGTCCCAGTACTGGCGCGGCGGCGACAACGTTTCGCCGTGGCGGATGGTGAGGATATGGCCCGGCGGCAGCTTGCGTGCCTGGCGCAGGATGGTCCTGGGGTCGGGTACATAGCCGTAGGCGAAGTAATCCTCCACTGCGTAGGGATCGATCTCGCGCTTTAACCCGGGATGGGCCAGCAGGCCTTTCAGTTCGGAGGCGAAGATGATGTGACCGTCATCCAACCGGGCATAATACAACGGTTTGATGCCGAGCCGGTCGCGCGCCAAAAACAAGGTCTGCCGATGGCGGTCCCACAAGGCAAAGGCGAACATGCCGCGGAAGCGTTCGACACAGGCCTCGCCCCACTCCTCCCAGGCATGGACGATGACCTCGGTATCGCAATGGGTGCGGAAGCTGTGGCCCAGTTCCTTGAGCTGTTTACTCAACTCGGGGAAGTTGTAGATCTCGCCATTGTAGACCACGACGACCGAACCGTCTTCGTTGAACAGCGGTTGCTGACCGCTGGAGAGATCGATAATGGAAAGACGGCGATGCGCCAGGCCCACGCCGGGCTCGGTATGGACGCCACCCTCGTCGGGACCGCGGTGATGCTGGGTTTCGTTCATGCGCGACAGCAAGTCGGCGTTAATGTCACGCCGCTGGGTGCCGTCGAAAATGCCTACTAGTCCACACATATTTTTTTAAATCTTTTTAACCTCCCCCTTTGCAAAAGGGGATCGAGGGGGATTTAAAAACATTGCCCCCCATCTCATTGAACGTTGTCCATGCGTTCATTAAATCCCCCCTAACCCCCCTTTTCCAAAGGGGGGAACCGCT
>JASBUE010000189.1 GCA_030148045.1 Candidatus Tenderia sp. | reverse complement strand
CCAGCCCTTGAGGACGGCGCCCTCCTGTGAGTCCGGATTAAAAAACCAGCCGCGCAGCAGTCTTAAATAGGTGGCCTTGGAGCGATCGAGGCGGCTGTTCTCCTGATATCCCATCTCCTCAGGCCTTTCCAATTGAAACTGTGCCGACATAAAGGCCATGAAGTGGCGCGAGCGCACCACGGCGTTTCCCAGTTTTTCCAGGCGTTCAAAAATATCGCGATACAACTCACGCACGCCGTCGATGGCCAGCGCTGCGGGGTAGTGCTGATAGGTGAGGCTGCCGAGGATCTTGGCCGGCAGGTTGCAACGGTTAAAAGACCGGCGTGCATGCTTGGGGAGCGAAGCGTTTGGGTGTGTGGGCTGGGACATGCATTTGTAGCTTTACATACAGACAATGAGGGGAATTGTAGTACATCTCACTTGCTGGGGACAGCGTTTTTGTTGGCCAAAAGTCAATGTAAACAGTTGCTTAAAGTTGTTTTTCAAAACTGGCATAGCGATTGCTG
Organism: Candidatus Tenderia sp.; assembly: GCA_030148045.1. Classification (GTDB taxonomy): domain Bacteria; phylum Pseudomonadota; class Gammaproteobacteria; order Tenderiales; family Tenderiaceae; genus Tenderia. Next base: position 12,998 of record JASBUE010000189.1, on the reverse strand, counting down.
TAAAGGGGGTGCGGAACAACAAACTGGTTTTAATCAAGGAGAAGAAGACAATGGCTTTACGTCAATGTGCTATTTACGGCAAAGGTGGTATCGGTAAGTCTACCACTACTCAGAACCTGGTTGCGGCCCTGGCCGAAATGGGTAAGAAAGTTATGATCGTCGGCTGCGATCCCAAGGCCGACTCCACGCGTTTGATCCTCCACTCAAAGGCTCAAACCACTGTTATGCATCTGGCGGCCGAGGCCGGTACCGTCGAAGACCTGGAGCTGGAAGATGTACTGTCTGTTGGCTACGGCGACGTCAAGTGCGTTGAGTCCGGCGGTCCTGAGCCGGGCGTCGGTTGCGCCGGTCGTGGTGTCATCACCGCCATCAACTTCCTGGAAGAGGAAGGCGCCTACGACGAAGACCTGGACTTCGTATTCTACGATGTACTGGGCGACGTTGTGTGTGGTGGTTTCGCGATGCCAATTCGTGAAAACAAAGCACAAGAAATCTACATCGTAGTATCTGGTGAGATGATGGCCATGTATGCTGCCAACAACATCTCCAATGGTATCGTGAAATACGCCAACTCCGGCGGTGTGCGTCTGGCCGGTCTGATCTGTAACTCTCGTAACACTGCTCGTGAAGACGAGCTGATCTCTGAGCTGGCGAGTCGTTTGGGTACAACCATGATCCACTTCGTCCCACGTGACAACGAAGTACAGCGCGCCGAGATCCGTCGTATGACTGTTATCGAGTACAACCCAAAAGCCAATCAGGCTGATGAGTATCGTGCACTGGCTAAGAAAGTAGTTGAAAACACCAACTTCGTAATTCCAACTCCGCTGACCATGGATGAGCTGGAAGATGTAATGATGTCATTCGGTATCCTCGAAGAGGAAGACGAAAGCATCGTTGGTAAGACTGCTGAAGAACTGGCTGCAGAGGCGACTTCTTAATCAGTGGTTTTTAAGTGATAAGAGCGGCGTCGCGTAGCGATTGCCGGTGTCCGACATCGTTCGGTGCGTGATGCCGCTTTTGTCGATCCTTTGTTGAAGGCCTGGCCACAGATTGGTGGCAGAGCTAAAGGAGACATAAAATGTCTAATATTACACGTGAAGAGACTGAAGCCCTCATCCAGGAGGTGTTGGAAGTCTATCCTGAAAATGCTAAGAAAGACCGTGCCAAGCACCTGGCTGTCAATGATCAGTCGGTTGAAAAATCAAGCAAGTGCATCACCTCCAACAAGAAGTCCCTGCCGGGCGTGATGACCATCCGTGGTTGTGCCTATGCCGGTTCCAAGGGGGTTGTTTGGGGTCCTATCAAGGACATGATTCACATTTCTCACGGTCCCGTCGGTTGCGGTCAGTATTCCCGTGCCGGTCGGCGTAACTATTACATCGGTACCACCGGTGTAAACACCTTCGTCACCATGAACTTCACCACTGATTTCCAGGAGAAGGACATCGTATTCGGCGGCGACAAGAAGCTCGACAAGACCATCCAGGAAATCAACCAGCTGTTCCCGCTGAACAAGGGTGTTTCCATTCAGTCTGAATGCCCCATCGGTCTGATCGGTGACGATATCGAGGCCGTCGCCAAGAAAACTTCCAAGGAAATCGAAAAGCCTGTCGTGCCCGTCCGCTGTGAAGGATTCCGCGGTGTATCCCAGTCCCTGGGTCATCACATCGCCAATGATGCGATTCGTGACTGGACACTGGGCGCCCGTGACAATGACGACAGCTTCGAAACCACTCCCTATGACGTCTCAATCATCGGTGACTACAACATCGGTGGTGACGCCTGGGCCTCGCGTACCATCCTGGAAGAGATGGGTCTGCGTGTTGTTTCCCAGTGGTCCGGTGACGGCACCCTGTCTGAAATGGAGTTGACTCCAAAGGTTAAATTGAACCTGCTGCATTGCTATCGTTCAATGAACTACATCTCACGCCACATGGAGGAGAAGTACGGTATTCCATGGGTTGAATATAACTTCTTCGGTCCCACCAAGATTGAAGAGTCTCTGCGCAAGATTGCATCTTTCTTCGATGACACCATCAAGGAAAATGCCGAGAAAGTAATCGCCAAGTACCGCAAGGAAGCGGACGAGGTCATCGCCAAGTATCGTCCGCGTCTGGAAGGCAAGAAGGTCATGCTGTACATCGGCGGTATGCGTCCTCGCCACACCATCGGTGCCTATGAAGACCTGGGCATGGAAGTGGTTGGTACCGGTTATGAGTTCGGCCATAACGACGACTACGATCGTACGATCAAGGAAATGGGTAACGCCACCCTGCTGTACGATGATGTCACCGGTTACGAGTTCGAAGAATTCGTTAAAAGGATCAAGCCTGATCTGATCGGTTCCGGTATCAAGGAGAAGTACATCTTCCAGAAGATGGGCATTCCTTTCCGCCAGATGCACAGCTGGGATTATTCAGGTCCTTATCACGGTCCCGATGGTTTCGCCATCTTCGCTCGTGACATGGATATGACCCTGAACAATCCGTGCTGGAACAGGTTGCAGGCGCCCTGGAAGGTATCCGAGGAAGCCGAAACCGTTGCGGCGGCAAGCGCGTAGTGTTTTGAATCCCCCTAAATCCCCCTTTTGCAAAGGGGGACTTGAAACCCGGAGCCAAGCCCCGGGCTGGTTCCTCCCTTTTTAAAGGGGGAGTAGGGGGGATTTAAAAAACCATATCAACCCAATCTGCCGTAAGTTCACGGATTAGTGGCGCGGCTGGAGGCTACCATGAGTCAGAATGTGGAAAACATCAAACCAAGCTACCCCTTGTTTCGTGAAGACGAGTACAAGGAAAACCTGGCACGCAAGAAAGAGATGTTCGAAGAGTGCCACCCCAAGGAAAAGATCGACGAGGTCTTCGAGTGGACCACCACCGAAGAGTACCAGGAGCTGAACTTCGCCCGTGAGGCGCTGACCATCAACCCGGCCAAGGCCTGTCAGCCCCTGGGCGCGGTCCTCTGTGCCCTGGGCTTTGAAAAGACCATGCCTTACGTGCACGGTTCACAGGGTTGTGTCGCTTACTTCCGTACCTATTTCAATCGTCACTTCAAGGAGCCGGTATCCTGCGTTTCCGACTCCATGACCGAGGATGCGGCGGTATTCGGTGGTCAGAAGAACATGTTCGCCGGCCTCGAAAACGCCAAGGCCCTGTACAAGCCGGAAATGATCGCTGTTTCCACTACCTGTATGGCCGAGGTCATCGGTGACGACCTGAATGCCTTCATCGGCAACGCCAAGAAGGGTGGTCATATCGAGCAGGAATTCCCCACACCTTTCGCCCATACCCCCAGCTTCGTCGGCTCTCACGTCACCGGTTGGGACAACATGTTCGAGGGGATCGCCCGTTATTTCACTCTGAATCACATGGAAGATAAAGAGGTTGGTTCCAACGGCAAGCTGAACATCGTGCCCGGCTTTGAAACCTACCTGGGTAACTATCGTGTCATCAAGCGCATGATGGATGAGATGGGTGTGGAGACCACCATGCTGTCCGACCCTTCGGAAGTGCTGGATACGCCGGCCGACGGTGAATTCCGCATGTACGAAGGTGGTACCACGCTGGATGAAATCAAGGATGCGCCCAACGCCAAGGACACCCTGTTCCTGCAGAACTGGCAGTCGGTCAAGTCCACGAAGTTCGTCAAGAATACCTGGAAGCACGAGGCACCCAAGCTGCACATCCCCATGGGTCTGGACTGGACCGATGAGTTTTTGATGAAGGTCTCTGAAATCACCGGCCAGGAAATCCCCGAGTCGCTGGCCAGGGAGCGTGGCCGTTTGGTCGATATGATGACTGACTCCCACACCTGGCTGCATGGCAAGAAGTTTGCAATTTGGGGCGATCCTGACTTTGTCGAAGGTCTGGCCAAGTTCCTGCTGGAGCTGGGCGCCGAGCCGACTCACATCCTGTGCAACAACGCCAACAAGCGTTGGATGAAGGAGATGAAAAAGGTTCTGTCCGAGTATCCATGTGCGGATGACTGTGAAGTCTATATCGGTAAGGACCTGTGGCATATGCGTTCACTGGTGTTCACCAACAAGCCTGACTTCATGATCGGCAACTCCTACGGCAAGTTCATCCAGCGCGACACGCTGACCAAGGGCAAGGAGTTTGAGGTGCCCCTGATCCGCCTGGGCTTCCCGATCTTCGATAGTCATCACCTGCACCGCATGACCACCCTGGGTTATGAGGGCGCCATGTACATGTTGACCACCATTGTCAATGCCATTCTGGAACGTCTCGATGAAGAGACGCGCGGCATGGGTACCACGGACTATAACTACGACCTGATTCGTTAATCGTCCTTCCCGATCCTTTCCCCCTCACTCAGGGAGGGGGTTAGGGGAGGGATTTCAATGAGGAGTTTACCCAATGCCAAGTGTAATGATCAGGCGTGAAAAAGACGGCCGTTTGAGTCTGTACGTTCCCAAGAAAGACCTGGAAGAGATGATCGAATCCATGGAATTTCAGTCCGAGGACAAATGGGGTGGTGAAGTGGAACTGGGCGATGGTAGCAAGTATTACATCGAACCCATGGCGGGTGAGCCGAGTCTGCCCATTACCGTTCGCGCCAAGCGTGCTTGATGTCATTGCCGAGCATTAATTTTTATCGGAGGAACCCAAAATGGCTTTGTATATAGTTGCTGAAGAATGTATCTCATGTGGTGATTGCGAACCGGTGTGCCCGACCGCTTCCATCTATGAGCAGGGCCCGACCTATGTGATCGAAAAGAGCACCTGTACCGAATGCGAGGGTGATTTCGACAAACCGCAGTGTGTGGCCGCTTGCCCCGTCGATAACTGCATTCTGCCTTTGGCATCGTAGGTGATGTTATGGCTCCAAGTTCCGATCAAGCAACCTTATCCCGGGAATTAGCGCTGCGGATCGGCCTGGCGGCAAAGGTGTTGCCAGGCGTCGATGCGCGGCAATTGATGCAGGTGCTGGTCAACAAGCTGGGTTACCCGTTGACCGACAAGAGCCTGCGCGAAATCACGGTTACCGATATCCGTGCCGCCATGACCAGCCCCGACGGCGAAGAGGATACGGAAGACACCGCCATCAGCAAGGATGCCATGAAATTAGCGGTGCGCTACCTTTGGGGCGAAGAGGTGGAATTGCCGGAAATGCCCAGGCTGGATGCTTATGAAGAAGGGGATATGCCGGGTTCGATTCGCGTTGCCATCGCCACCAACGGTACCGGGATTATCGATGGCCACTTCGGCTCCTGCCCTCGTTTTGTTGTTTATCAATTGAGTGCGGATGAACAGCGACTGATCGATATTCGTTCGACTGACGGCGCCGATGGGGCGGAGGACAAGAACGCCTTCCGCGCCGGGATCATCTCCGATTGTGATGTGCTGTATGTGCAGTCGGTCGGGGGGCCTGCTGCCGCCAAGATTATCCGCGCCGGGGTCTACCCCATTAAGTTGCCCGAGGGCGGCGCGGCCGACGAGGCCCTGGCCCGTCTGCAGCAGACCCTGGCGGGTACGCCGCCGCCGTGGCTGGCCAAGATCATCGGTGTCGATCCGGAAAGGCGCACCAAATTCGGCGCCGCGTTGGGGGGTGAGGCATGATCACCGAGGCGATCGTCAACGATGTGGTCGCGAAGGTGGAGGCCACCTACCTGGGTGAGGCGGTGCTGGATATCCTGCGCCGGGTGTATCCCGATATCCGTTTTACCTACTGCTCTTATGACGACATCGCCGCCAATGCCAAACCGGTGAGCGAGCGGCCCGGCTTCAAGGTCTACTTTGTCGACAGTCGGGAACACTGCGCCTGTCTTACCAATAATCATGAAATCGCCAGCGGGATCGTCCTGGCCGAGGTCCAGGATGATGACGAGGATGAGGGCTAGGCCGGGGCTCTGACACGGTATTGAGGGAGGCAGGCGGTGACGACGGCAGCTGCTGTAAATAATGATGATGTCACGCCGCGCGCCGATTGTGCCGACTGTGACTACTGCCATACCCGTCTGTCCGCCGGTTTGTGTAAACCGGGCGATGCCTGTGTCGTTGTTGAAAGCGGCCGTCAGATTGATCGTTTCTTCCGCAACAACCACGATCTGGCGCGGCTCTATCTGGATGATCCCTTCTGGGAGCGGCGCGCCATCGCCACCCGCTATTCCCCGGTGGAGCTGTTAAAACCGCTTATCCATGATAAAGACGAGGTGGTTCGCCGCGCCGTCGCCTATCGCATTCCCATTGAATATCTCGACGAGTTGATCAACGATCCGGACCGGGAGGTACGCATCACCGTCGCCGATCGTCTGCCGGAGGAAAAACTGGAGGCGCTGGTGAATGACATTGATTATTCCGTGCGTACCTATGTCGCCCGCCGTTTGCCGGCCGGCCGCCTGTTTCAGGTGATTCGCGATCCGGACCGTGCGGTGAGAAAGACCGTTGCCGAGCGCCTGCCCGATGTCAGTCTGCAGTTGCTGGCCATGGACCCGGAACCGGAAATACGGCGAGTGGTGGCACAACGCATATCGTCCGGCATGCTGCCCATGATGTTGAAGGATAATGAATGGATGGTGCGTTTCGAAGCCGCGAGAAGGGCAGCGCCCGAAGTACTGCCGGAATTACTGGATGATCCGGAACCGGAAATCAGGGCGCTGGTGAAGCAGCGCCTGGGGTTGGAATAAAAGTCAGGGGGTGGACACCCCCTGTTTATTTATCGCCGCAGTCGCAATCAAGCAGAATCTGCCAGCCGAAATCGGCGTCTTTGTTGCACTTCAGATGACCGGCGCTACCCCAGGTGATATACACCACATCTAAGGGATTGTTGTCCTTCATTCCGGCGCGCTCGCAGGCTTCCTTCAATTCTTTCCAGGTGATTTTAGGCCCCTCATCATGTCTTTCTGTATTCATCTTCCCGGCCTCGGCTATGCAACATGGTCTAAAATCAGCAAAATTTATACCATTGTTTTGGCGCGTCGGCTGGGCAGGGATTCACGGCTGCCGAAGCAATCCGGCCGATCGGTCTAAGCAAGTGAAATACGGAATAATTGTCAGCTGCCATGGGGTGACGCGAACGCAGCTTGCCGCGAGTTAGTCAAGTCTGTGAATGGGCCGGTGAGCCGCCGGCCCATGTTGCATACCTGCGCTGATAATCATGATTGTCGTTTTTGCGACATCGGAATGAAGGCACGGAGTTTATATAAAACAGTTACTTGTCTAATTGGCATAACAGTTGCTGTATCTCCTCCATGAATCATCTCATGAACTTGGAGGATGTATGCAGCCCAAGGATATCGCCGCTCTACTAGACGAGCCCGCCTGCAGCCACAACAAGAAGTCCAAATCGGGTTGCGCCAAACCCAAACCCGGGGCATCCGCCGGCGGCTGCGCCTTTGACGGCGCCCAGATCGCCTTGCTGCCCATCGTGGATGTGGCCCACATCGTCCACGGGCCGATCGCCTGTGCCGGCAGCTCCTGGGACAACCGGGGCACCCGTTCTTCGGGTCCGACCCTTTATCGACTGGGCATGACCACCGACCTGGCCGAGCAGGACGTGATCATGGGCCGCGGTGAAAAGCGCCTGTTCCATTCCATCAAGCAGGCCATTGACACCTACAATCCGCCCGCCGTTTTCATCTACAACACCTGCGTACCCGCCCTGGTGGGAGATGACGTGGATGCGGTCTGCAAAGCCGCCGCAGCGCGTTGGGGCGTGCCGGTGGTGCCGGTGGACGCCGCCGGTTTCTACGGCACCAAGAATCTCGGCAACCGTATTGCCGGTGAATCCATGATCAAGTCGGTGATCGGCACCCGTGAACCGGAGCCCGTTCCCGAGTCGGCTTATCCGCCGGGTGTAAACAAGGTCTACAATGTCAATCTGATCGGGGAGTACAACATCGCTGGTGAATTCTGGCATGTCCTGCCGCTGCTGGACGAACTGGGCCTGCGGGTGCTGTGTACCCTGGCCGGTGACGCCCGTTTCAACGAAGTGCAGACCATGCACCGCGCCGACGTGAACATGATGGTCTGCTCCAAGGCCATGATCAACGTCGCCCGCAAACTGCAGGAGAGTTATGGCACGCCCTGGTTCGAGGGCAGTTTTTATGGCATTTCCGATACCTCCAAGGCGCTGCGTGATTTCGCCAGAACAATCGGTGACCCCGATCTTATCGAACGCACCGAAAAGCTGATCACCCGCGAAGAGGCGCGCATGAAAAAAGAGCTGGAGGTATGGCGGCCACGGCTGGAAGGCAAGCGCGTGCTGCTCTATACCGGCGGTGTCAAATCCTGGTCCGTCATCTCCCAGATGCATGACCTGGGAATCAAGGTGGTGGCGACCGGCACCAAAAAATCCACCGAAGAGGATAAGGCCCGCATTCGTGAATTGATGGGTGAGGATACCAAGATGATCGACGAGGGTAATCCACGCGCCCTGCTTGACGTCATGCGTGACTACAAGGCCGACATCCTGATCGCCGGCGGCCGCAATATGTATACCGCCCTGAAGGCGCGTCAGCCCTTCCTCGATATCAACCAGGAACGTGAATTCGGTTATGCCGGTTATCAAGGCATGCTGGAACTGGTGCGCCAGTTGGCGTTGACCATCGAGAGCCCGGTATGGGAGCAGGTGCGCCGTCCCGCGCCCTGGGCTGGGATTCAGCGCGGCACCGGAACTCCATTGGCAGCGGAGGGTTAACCCATGGCCGAGATCATCAAGCGCAACAAGGCCATGAGCGTCAGTCCGCTCAAATCGAGCCAACCGGTGGGTGCCGCCCTGGCCTTCCTCGGTATCAATCGCGCCATCCCCATGATGCACGGTTCGCAGGGCTGCACCGCCTTCGGCAAGGTCTATTTCGTGCGCCATTTCCGTGAACCGATTCCACTGCAGACCACCGCCATGGATCAGGTCAGCTCGGTGATGGGCGCCGACGACAATGTGGTGGAAGGGCTGAAAACCCTTTGCGAAAAATCCGGTCCGGCCCTGATCGGTCTGCCCACAACCGGTTTGTCCGAGACACAGGGCACGGATATCAAAATGGCGGTGAAACAGTTTCGGGAAAAGTATCCGCAATACGCACCCATCAAGGTGGTGCCGGTCAACACGCCTGATTTCAGCGGTAGCATGGAAAGCGGGTATGCCGCCGCGGTGACCGCCATGATCGACGTGCTGGTCCCCAAGGCAGAGGAGGCCGGTACCCGTCCGGGCAAGCGGCCGCGCCAGGTTAACGTGCTGGCCAGTTCCATGTTGACGCCGGGCGATGTGGAGGCCCTGAAGGAGATCATTGAATCCTTCGGCCTGCGGCCGGTGGTGATCCCTGATATCTCCGATTCTCTGGATGGTCATTTGACCGACAACGATTTTAATGCGCTGACCGTGGGCGGCACACTGGTATCTGAATTTGCGGCGCTGGGCGATGCCGTTGCCACAATCTCCCTCGGCGCGTCATTGAAAAAGGCCGCCAAGCTGTTGCACGAGCGTACCGGGGTACCGACTTATGATTTCGACAGCCTGATCGGGCTTGATGCCACCGATGCCCTGATCATGGCCTTGATCGAAATCTCGGACCAGCCGGTGCCGGAAAAAATCGAACGCCATCGCGCCCAGCTAGAAGACGCCATGGTGGATACCCATTTCATGACCGGCCAGGCGCGCATCGCCGTCGCCGCCGACCCCGACCTGCTCAACAGCTTCGCCGTGTTTCTTACCGGCATGGGCGCCGAGATCGTATCCGCGGTCACCTCGGCCAATGCGCCGGTGTTGAAACAGTTGCCTGCCTCCGAGGTGAAAATCGGCGACCTGGAGGATCTGGAACTGCTTGCCCGCGAGCGCGGCGCCCAGTTGGTGATCGGTAACTCACATTGTGCTGCCACCGCCGAGCGTTTGAATGTGCCGCTGTTCCACGCCGGCTTTCCACTCTATGACCTGGTGGGCGGTTATCAACGCACATGGATAGGTTACCGGGGGGCGCGCCAGGCCATGTTCGACCTGGCCAATCTGCTGCTGAAACACGGCACTCACGAGATTGCGCCCTATCGTTCCATCTACTCAAGCAGACCGGAAGACATGGAGGCTAGCTATGATAACTCGGCAGTTGCGAGTCATTCGATCGGCTGATGGGGATCAGGCCATGGAGCAAGCATTAAAAATCGCCTTTGCGTCATCGGATTCTAAGGTGGTGGACCAGCACTTCGGTTCGGCCAGGTCATTCGCCGTTTTCGAGGTGACGCCTGAAAGGGCCGAACAGATCGAGGTGAGTGAATTCGGTGTGCTGGCGCAGGATGGCAACGAAGACAAACTGGATACCAAGATCAGCATGCTGGACGGCTGCACCGCCGTGTATTGCCAGGCCGCCGGGCCGTCGGCCATCAAGCGCCTGATGGGCATCGGTGTACAGCCGGTCAAGGTGAGCGAAGGCAGCGTCATCAAGGAACTCCTGGCGGATATCCAGCAGGAAATGAAGAACGGCCCCAGCGGCTGGTTGGCCAAGGCCATGGAAAAGCATACCAAGGTCGACCCTTCACGCTTCGACGAAATGGAAGCCGAAGGCTGGGATGAGTAGCAACCAACCGCAAGCGGTAAAAAATTCATATAACCCTGGAGAGACAAAATGACTGAAGCAGCACTGGCAATCGATGTGGACGATCCGATTTTCGAATCCGATGTCATGAAGGAACTGGTCAAGCAGATGCGCGCCCTGGATACCTATGACACCTACGATGGCTGGTCGGCGGCCAAGATTCTCGATCCATTCATCATGACCAAGGAGCGCAGGGCCGAGATTCCGGTGGTCGGCGATCCGGATGAAGTGACTATTGCCCGGGTCAAGGCTTTCTACAATGCCATCGCCTCCCTGATTGAAAAGGAGTGTGGCCTGATGGCAGTTCCCATGATGGTGCTGAGCCATGAAGGTTTCGGCCGCGTGGTGATTTCGGTGGGCAAGCTCATCGTGCTGGATCGCACCCTGCGTGATGTGCATCGTTTTGGTTTCAAGACCTACTCGAAGATGAAAGACGACGCCGACAAGTTCCTGTCGATCGCGCTGCAGATCATCAGCGAGCATCCGGACGTCGCAAAACGATAAAAGTTATACCTGCTGGAGGTAAAGGAAATGACTGAAGAGGCGTTGAAGGCCCTGCAAAAAGAGGTGCGCAAGAAAAAGCGCATCGCCAGCGAGTGGGCGTCACAACTGCATGACCTGGTGGAGGACCGTCTGCCGGCGGCCTACGGGGAGATCCCGGAAATCGCCCAATCCACGTTCGAGGCCTGCAAGGCATGGGAAGAGGCGTCTGAAAAACTCAAACAGGCCGAAGCGGAAACAGCGTAAGGGGACGTATCATGGAAAACATTACTGGATTGACGCGTGGCGGCGCCACCTGGGAGCCTGCATTTATCGACGCACTTAATCAGGAAACCTGCATCGGCTGCGGCCGTTGTTACAAGGTCTGCCCGCGGGATGTATTCGATCTTGTTGAGCGCGATTATGCCGACGACGAGGACGATGATGACTTCTCCGATGAGCCGACCATGGTGATGGCGATTGCCGATGCCATGGATTGCATCGGTTGTCAGTCCTGCGCCAAGGTCTGCCCCAAGAATTGCCACAGCCACGCACCGGCCGCATTGTCGGCCTGATTTCGCCCAATTTGTTTGCAGGAGTCGTTCACTATGCCAAGACCGGAAAAACACGTATTTGTGTGCACCCAGTCCCGCCCGGCCGGACACCCGAGAGGATCGTGCGGAGAAAAGGGTTGTCGTGAAGTCTGGGAGGCCTTTCTCGACGAAATGGAACAGCGTCAGCTGTTCGACAAGATCGCGATTACCAACACCGGTTGTCTGGGGCCGTGCTCGGTAGGCGCCAATGTGCTGGTCTACCCGGAAGGAGTGATGTATGGCAAGGTCACCGCCGCCGATGTGGCTGAGATTTTCGAAAGCCATCTGGTCGGCGACGCGCCGGTCACGCGTTTGCAATTGCCGGCAGAGGTTTGGGGATAACAGACGATGCCGGACAATATGCTGACTTCGGAATCAACACCATTACAAACATGTAGGCACTAGCAATGGGTATCACGTCTCTTCGCCAGGATGGTGTTCTGTTTGCTGTGGATATGCCTCCTGAAATAGACGCCATCCTGCAAGAGGCAGTGATACTTTACGAAGATACGGAACGCGCCGAGGCGATGCTGGAAAAGGCGCATGCCATGGCCGGCGGGCGGCTTGAGGTCTATGTCGCCCTGTATAAATTCTATTTCTATAAAAACCGTATTGATGATGCCGAGGCCATTGCTCTCAAGGCCTTGAACGAGGCGGCGCGACAGGGTGGTTTTTCCGCCGAGTGGCACACTCTGACAACGGAGTCGGCACAATGGACGCCGGCGCCGGATGCACAGCGGTTTTTCCTTTACACCCTCAAGGCGCTGGCCTTTGTCAATCTGCGCAATGTAAATAACGCGATTGCCGACGCCCTGCTGAATAAGCTGCAGGAACTGGATCCCAGGGACCAGGTGGGAGGTTCGGTGATTCGCGACTTGGCCCTGGGCATGATGGAGGCGTAGCGCATGATTTCCATGAACGATACCTGTGTGACACGTCACAAGAATACAAGCGAGGCCATCTGCAAGGCTCTGCAGGCCGAGGCGCTCAAGCTCGGCTTCGACGAAAACAAGCTGCCGCCGATCGAATGGTCGGCGCTGCAATTCAGTGTCAAACAGGACCCGGCCGACGGCAGTGACTGCCTCAGCGGCGAGTGGAAAGACGCGGCCGGCTATCGTGTCGGACAGATACTGTTTAACGGCGACGGCAGCTTTTTTGCTGAACACGATGTTGTTCAGCCCCATCCCGGCGACAAACGTTGGTTTGTCGAAGCGGTGGAGGCCTGGGGCCGCGGTGGCCATATTTCGACCGAGCCCCGTTTGCTGGCAGCAGTTTAATATAAAGGAGCAATCAGTATGTTACCCGCCAAAGAAATCTACGACCTGATGATCGATCGCGTCAAGCAAATGGATGAGCAGCGCATCGAAGAGATTGTTATCGGCCTG